>CAIRAS010000269.1 GCA_903876615.1 uncultured Holophagaceae bacterium | reverse complement strand
CTCGTTCAGGTGGAACACGCTGGCGTTGATGCCGAGGGCCCGCAGGGCCCGGGCGCCGCCGACGCCGAGCAGCAGCTCCTGCTCGATGCGCATGCGCTGGTCGCCGCCGTAGAGCCGGGCCGCCAGGGCCACGTCCTTGGGGGTGTTCTTCTTGACGCGGGTGTCCAGGAGGATCAGCCGGATGCGGCCGACCTGGACTTCCAGCACCGCGGCGTGCACCAGGCGTCCCGGCAGCTCCACGGAGACGAACACGGGCTCGCCATGGCGGTCCACCGTATGGACCAGCGGCAGATCGGCGACGTCGTAGGGTTCCACCACATCCTGCTGCCAGAGGTTGGCGTCCAGCACCTGGCTGGTGTAGCCCTCGTGATACAGCAGGCCCACGCCCACCAGGGGAATACCCAGGTCCGAAGCGGACTTCAGGTGGTCACCCGCCAGGATGCCGAGGCCACCTGAGTAGATGGGCAGGGACTCGTGGATGCCGAACTCCATGCAGAAGTAGGCGATGGGCCGGGAGCGCATGGCCCCGGCGTGGGTGAGACCCCAGGTGGTGACGGGCGTGAGGTACTCATGCAGCTGCCGCAGAGCGCGGTCGACCCGGGCTGGCACGTCCACATCCGCCGCCCGCTGCTCCAGCTGCTCGGGCGAGATCTGCTTCAGGACCGACATGGGGTTCTGGTGGGCCCGGTGGTAGAGCTCGATGTCGAGATCCCGGAAGATCGTGCGGACCTCGGGCTTCCAGGTCCACCAGAGGTTCTGGGTCAGTTGCTGCAGCTTGGGGAGAAGTTTGTCCATGAAGCGTCCTAGGGGCGAGGCGAAGAGGAGGCAGACTCAGGCCGCAGGAACAGCGCGGCCAGGGGCGGGAGGGTGAGGTTCAGGGACTGGGGAAAGCCGTGGGCGGGAATGGGCTCGGTCTGGATCCGCCCGGTGTTGCCCAGGTTGCGCCCACCATAGTGGGTGGAGTCGGTGTTGAGCAGCTCCACATAGACGCCCGCTGCCGGCACTCCGATGCGGTAGCCATGCTGGGGGAGCGCGGTGAAGTTGAAGGCGGCAGCCACGAAGTCCCCGGGGTCCGAGGCGCGACGGAGCAGCGTGAGCACGCTGTTGAAGCGGTCGCCGCAGTCGATCCAGGCGAAGCCGCCCCCCTGGCAGTCCCCCTCATGCAGGGCCGGCAGCCGACGGTAGAGCCCGTTCAGGTCCCGCAGCAGGTCGTGGATGCCCTTGTGGCCCGGCTTATCCAGGAGGCCCCAGTCCAGGGCCGTGTCGTGGTTCCACTCCAGCCCCTGGGCAAACTCGCCGCCCATGAAGAGCAGCTTCTTGCCGCCATGGGCGTAGAGCCAGGCATAGAGCAGCCGCAGGTTGGCCAGGCGCTCCCAGGGATCCCCGGGCATCCGGCCATAGAGGCTGTGCTTCCCGTGGACCACCTCGTCGTGGGAGAGGGGGAGGACGTAGTTCTCGGCATCGTGGTAGAGCATCGAGAAGGTGATGTCGTCGTGGTGGTGCGGGCGCGCCATCATGCCCTGGCCCAGGTAGCGCAGGGTGTCGTGCATCCAGCCCATGTCCCACTTGAAGCCGAAGCCGAGGCCGCCCTGGTCCGTGGGCCGGGACACGCCGGGCCAGGCCGTGGATTCCTCCGCCACGGTGAAGGCGTCCGGGAACTGGCTGTAGACCACTTCGTTCAGGCGGCGCAGGAAGGCGACGGCCTCCAGGTTCTCCCGGCCGCCGTAGCGGTTGGGGATCCACTGACCTTCCTCGCGGCTGTAGTCCAGGTAGAGCATCGACGCCACCGCGTCCACGCGCAGTCCATCCACGTGGTACTGGTCCAGCCAGAAGAGGGCGTTGGCGAAGAGGAAGTTCTGGACCTCGGTGCGCCCGTAGTTGTAGATCAGGGTGCCCCAGTCCGTGTGGCGCCCCTGCCGCGGATCCGCATGCTCATAGAGGTAGGTGCCATCGAACTGTCCCAGGCCGTGGGCATCCTCGGGGAAGTGCGCGGGCACCCAGTCGAGGATCACCCCCAGGCCCGCCTGGTGCAGGGTGTCCACGAACTCCCGGAAGTCCTCGGGTCCGCCGAAGCGGCTGGTGGGCGCAAAGAGACCCAGGGGCTGGTAGCCCCAGGACGGATCGTAGGGGTGCTCCATGATGGGCAGCAGCTGGATGTGGGTGAAGCCGAGCCAGCTCGCGTAGGGCGCCAGCTCGGCGGCGATCTCGCGGTAGCTCATGAAGGTGCCGTCCGGCCGGCGGCGCCAGGAGCCCAGGTGCAGCTCGTAGATGCTCATGGGCGCGGCGTGGGCCTGGGTCCGGCGGCGCTGTTCCATCCAGGCCCCGTCGCCCCAGGGGCGCTCCGGCAGGCCATGGACGATGGAGGCAGTGCCCGGTGACCGCTCACAGCGGAACGCGAAGGGATCGGCCTTCAGAGGGAGAAGGTTACCTTCAGGTCCGTGGATTTCGAACTTGTAGAGCGCCCCTGGGCCCACGCCCGGAACGAAGGTCTCCCAGAACCCGTTGGGACCCGCCTGGCGCATGGGCTGCTGCCGCCCATCCCAGCCGTTGAAGTCGCCGACCAGACTCACCGAACGGGCGTTCGGGGCCCAGACCGCGAAATTTACGCCCGCGACGCCATCCACCTCACAGGGGTGGGCACCCAGCTTCTCGTAGGCCCGCAGGTGGGTACCCTCGCCCAGCAAGTGCAGATCCAGATCGCCCAGGAAGGAGGCGGGACGCGAAGATACCATGGGCCATTCTAGGGCCTAAACCGCTGACCCATAACACTTGATTCAGGGATGCAGCGCCCTCCAGACCCGCAGGGCCTCGCTGACGCTCCAGGCCTGGGCGTCACAGCCGCGCTGGCCGTGGGGCGCGTCGCCCTCCAGGAGCTCGGGTAACTGCCCCAGGCACGCCACATCCAGGAGCGGACCGACGGAGGCCAGCCAGGCCCGGGCCGTGGCACGGGCTGCGGCATCCCCATCCCAGGCCAGGTCCAGGGCCTCGCAGAGCATGGGCAGCTGCCAGACCCAGGCCGTGCCGTTGTGGTAGGCGGGCTTGCGCCGGGTGTCCTCGTCGCCCTCGTAGCGGCCCCAGTAGGGCTGCAGCGGGTCGTTGAGGGTGCCGCCCCAGGGGGCCGGAATGGGCAGCGGCACCGTCACAGGCAGCGGTGCCAGGCTGCGCAACCCCCCTGGCACCAGCAGGTGACGGGCGCAGGCGGCCACGGCCCGGCGAGCCCGGTCGCCAGCCACCAGGCCCAGGGAGATCAGGAAGAGCTGGTTGGGCCGCAGGTGATCCGCGGGGACGGCCAGGGCCGCCGGTACCCCCTTCTCCGCCAGCAGGACATCGGCGAACCAGCCCCGGTCCTCCAGCCAGAAGGCGTCGAGGGAGGCCTCGGCCCGGGCGGCGGTATCCGCCCAGGGCTCCCCGTCGCTGGGCGCGAAGAGGCGCTCCAGCAGGCGCAGCAGCCGAACCCAGAGGGCCTGGATCTCCACCGGGTAGCCCTCCCGGGGCGAGCCCATGGGGTAGCGGGTGTCCATCCAGGTGAAGTGCGCGGGGCTCCACAGCAGGCCCGACCCGGGATCCATGCCTACGCCATTGAGGGCACCCTTGCGCAGGTGCTCGCCCAGGGAGGTGAGGACCTCGAGCACGGTCCGGCCCCCGGCGTCCGCCTGGAAGAAGGTCGGGCCCAGTTGATCGGCGGCCTCCTCGCAGGCCACGGCCAGCCAGAGGGGCGCGTCGGAGGTATCCCGGTCCGCAGTGGTGTCGGCGCCCAGCATGTTCGGCAGGGTACCGCCCTCCTCCAGGGCCGCGAAGGTCCTGAGGATCAGCCCTGCGTCCTCGGCCCAGCCCGCAGCCAGCAGGCCCCGACTGGCGATGAGGGTGTCCCGGCCCCAGTCCAGGAACCAGGGGTAGCCGGCGATAACCGTGAGCCCCGCCTCGCGGCGGGCCAGGAAGGCGCCGAGCGCCAGGTGGAGCCGCTCGGGAAGGTCGCGGGCCGGCGGGGCCGGGGCCGGCACCGAGGCCTCGGCGCTGGGTCCTTCGGCATCGATGCGCAGGGACACCTCGGCGCCTGGGGGCAGGGACAGGTCGAACCAGCCCGGGCTCCAGGCGTCCCCGACAGCGAAGAGCCCCCGGGAACGCTCCACGGGATGCGGGATGTCCCGGCAGGCTTCGGGCTGGGACCGGTAGCTCCCGGCGTCCGCAGTCACCTGGAGCTGGCGGCCCGGAGCCGGCGTGAACGCGAAGCCGACGGCATCCTCCACGCTCTGGATGGACGCCGCGAAGTGGGCTTCCAGCGCGGGGTCGAGGCGGGTCTCGCCATGGAAGGAGCGGTCCTCCAGGTCCAGCCGCACCGTGAGCCGCACCTGGCGGTCCACCGGCAGGTCGCTGGCACCGGCGTCCTGGGCGGGCCGGGACCAGCGCAGCGCCACCGTGTTGTGGTCCGGGAGCATCTCCGCCTCGAGGTGGAGCTCCACCCGGCACCCATCCCCGGCGCTGGCCAGGAAGGTCCACCGGACCGGCGGACCCGCCTCGAAGTGCGTGAGGTTCAGGCCATTCAGGGGGCTGATGAAGCCGTCGGCGTTGACCCAGGCCCGCAAGCGCTTCACCAGCACGTGGCGGTCCGAGGGGGCCGAGGGGTGCAGGTTTGCGGCCAGGAGGCAGTCGTACTTGGAGGTAATGGCACCGAGATCCGCGTGGAGCCGGGCCATGCCGCCGCGCCCATTGGTCAGGAGCGCCAGCCCGTCGCGGCCGAGCCGCATGGGCTCCGGCACCACCGGCAGGAACTGGAGGTCCGCCTGGAGCAGCCCCTCGCCCGCCTGGTGGCGATGCAGGTGCAGCGTGGCCGCCCCGACTCGCGCGGGCTGGGGCGGCACGGCGGCGATGTGGCCGCCGGCCACGGAGATGCTGCGCAGGTGCAGGTTGGGGTGGCCCGCCATGGCGAGGGTGGCCTCGAAGGGTGTGGTCTCCCAGAGCAGCAGCCAGTGGTCCGGGGCCACGAGACTCACCCGCCGCAGGTCTTCGGCCTGCCAGAGGGTCACCCGGGGGAAGGCCCCGGCCCGCTGGGCCTGGTCCAGGGCGGCCAGCAGGTCCTGCCGGAGCAGGCCACCCTCCAGGTTAGGCAGGGCGGCCAGGAAACCGGCAGGATCCCGGGCGACGCGCCCGGCCAGCTCGCGCCAGTCTCCGGGGCCGAGGGCTTCCGCCGGATGGACCGCGGCCATGGCCTGGAGGGCCCAGGCCGCCTGGGCCCGGGCCTCCCGGTAGGCCTCGCCCGCCAAGCCCCGGGGGGTCGGCTGGGCAGCAAGACAGTAGCTGCCGCCAGGCGGCAGGAGGAGCCGCCGCGCCCCGCCCAGCAGCACCTTCCGGACAGGGCCTGGCTGGCCCAGGAGGTCCACGGAAGCATCGCCGAAGTCGGCCCAGACCGGGGCCTCGATGCGACAGGGCTGGGGCTGTTCCGGGTCCAGGTTGACGAGCACCAGCGTCCGGTCGAGGCCTTCGGCGGAGGTCCGCAGCAGAACCAGGACCGGGGCCTCCGCGAGACTCAGGCGGCGGACCTCGGCGCCATCGAAGAAGCAGGGATGCTCCGCCAGCAGGCGGCCGAGGCCCGCCAGCTCCTCGACCAGGTTGGGCTCCGCGCCCCAGGCCAGATCCCGGGCCTCGTGGACATCGACCTTCTCGGTGGCCAGCCACTCCACCCCGGAGGTGTAGCCGAAGCCCCCGTTCTGACTGGCCAGGGCGCAGAGCCGGTTCCGCAGGCGGGACCAGCCCGCCCCCTGGGCCGCGAGCCGCAGGTTGTCGTGGGTCTCGCTGTAGTGCACCAGCAGCCCCGCGCGCTCCCCCTGCCGGAGGCAGTGGTCGAGGTAGGTGGCCACCTCCGTGGGCTGGTAGTTCTGGAAGAGCTCGGAGTAGGCCCAGTGCATGCCGCCCCGGGTGAGCAGGGTCTCGGTGGCTTCCCAGGCGCCACCCAGCCCCTCCAGCAGGAACACGGCCTCGGGATAGGCCTGGTGGACCATGGTCGTGATGTACTGCCAAGCGGGCAGCGGCACCATGTAGCCCGCGTCGCAGCGGAAGCCGTCCACGCCCCGCCCGCACCAGACCAGCAGGGCCCGGGCCACCGTGTCCCAGAGGGCCGGGCTGCCCTGGTCCAGCTCCACCAGGTCCGCCCAGGTGTTGCCCCAGGCGCCGGGGCTGTGGAAGGTCCCGTCCGG
This sequence comes from uncultured Holophagaceae bacterium, assembly GCA_903876615.1. The sequence goes on along the minus strand of CAIRAS010000269.1, from coordinate 4,541 downwards.
GTTCCGGCGGAACCAGTCCGGACGGTGCTCCAGTAGGCGGGAGCCCCAGCCGGTGTGGTTCACGAGGATGTCCAGGAAGACTTGGCCACCCCGCTGGTGGACGGCGGAGGTCAGCTCCCGGAACTGGTCCTCGCCCGTGGTCCGCTGGTCGAAGTCCACCAGGGCGGGATCGATGGCCGTGAGGTCCAGCTGGGCGTAGGGACTGCCGAAGCGGCCCATCCGGGCGTGGGTGGTGGGCACCGGGCCCACGGGCAGCAGGTGGAGGATCCGGCAGCCCAGGCGCTCGAAGATGTGGGGCACCTCGGCCGTGAGGTCCCGCATCCGTCCCGAGGGCGGGATCACGGTGTAGTCCGCCCGGTCCAGTTCCAGGATGGTCTCCGCCAGCTCCGCCCGCTGGCGACCGGCCGCGCCGCCGAACATCCGGGGGAACGCACAATAGAGGGTGTTGGCGGTGCGCAGCCGATCCGGATGGACCGTGATCCCCACGTTCTCGCCCTCGGGCCAGTGCTGGAAGCCCTCGGGGTCCACGCAGTAGGCCTTGGCGAGGAAGGGACCCGACTCCGTGAGGGCCAGGTCCAGGGTCCAGCCACCGGGGGTGGGCTGGAGGGGGATGTCCCGCCAGGAGGAGCCCGCGGGATCGCGCAGCTTCTCCCCGAGCAGGCTCAGGGTCTCCTCCCGCATCCGCGCCCCGCGAGTGAGGTTCGTGCGCAGGTAGGCCTGCCAGCCGGGGGCTCCGGAATCCGGATGGTCGAGGCTGAAGACCGCCCGGTCCCCCACGAAACGGAGCAGCCGGGTGCCACAGGGGGGACGCATCGCGGGATGGGACATGGGGGGATTTTCAGGCCAACGGCGCCTTTCCGGGACAAGAAATGCGTCTCGGTACCCCGAGCGCGGGTCTTTGGCCCCACCGGATGGGCTACGCTGGATGGCGGGAGATTCGATGGACAGACTGGTGATTCAAGGCGGCCACCCCCTGTTGGGGCGCATCCGGGTGTCCGGTGCCAAGAACGCGGCACTGCCCTGCCTGGCGGCGGTCCTGCTGACCCCGGAGCCCGTGGTCCTGTCGAACCTGCCCGCCGTGGCCGACATCCGCACCATGGTCAAGGTGCTGCAGGCCCTGGGCACCGAGGCCAACCTGGAGCCTGAGGGCGAAGGCTTCGAGCTCAAGGGCACCCTGGCCTGCGCGGGCAGTGACGACCCCAAGGCCCCCTACGACCTAGTGAAGACCATGCGGGCCTCGATCCTGGTGCTGGGCCCCCTCCTGGCCCGCTTCGGCAAGGCCACGGTGAGCCTGCCCGGCGGCTGCGCCATCGGCGCGCGGCCCGTGAACTTGCACCTGGAGGCCCTCGAGCGCATGGGTGCGGTGATCGAGATCAGCCACGGCTACATCCACGCCTCGGTGCAGGGCCGACTGAAGGCCATCGACCACCTGTTCGAGAAGGTGAGCGTGGGCGCCACGGAAAACATCCTCATGGCCGCGACCCTGGCGGAAGGGGTCACCGTCCTCCGGAACGCCGCCCAGGAGCCGGAAATCGGCGACCTGGCCCAGCTCCTGGTGGACATGGGCGCCCAGATCGAGGGCATTGGCACGGGGACCCTCACGGTCACCGGGGTCGAGCGCCTCCACGGCTGCGAGCATGTGGTCATTCCCGACCGCATCGAGGCCGGCACCTACCTCTGCGCCGTGGCCGCGGCCAGCGGGGACGTGGTGCTGGACCGCTGCGAGCCCGAACACCTGCGCTCCCTGCTGGACCTGCTGGAGCGCTCGGGCTGCGTGATCACCGAGCGCGAGGGCCAGGACGGCCGCCAGCTGCGCATCCAGCGGGAAGCCAGCCAGAAGCTGCGCTCCAAGGACATCACCACCCTGCCCTTTCCGGGCTTCCCCACGGACCTGCAGGCCCAGGTGATGGCGGTCATGACCCAGGCCCACGGCATCAGCGTCATCAATGAGGGCATCTTCGAGAACCGCTTCCAGCACGCCATGGAGCTGGAGCGCCTGGGCGCCAACCTGCGCACGGACGGCCACACGGCCATCGTGGCGGGCCCCGCGGACCTGACTGGCTGCACGGTGATGGCCACGGACCTGCGGGCCAGCGCCGCCCTCGTCATCGCCGGCCTCGTGGCCCAGGGCGAGACGGTTGTGGACCGCATCTATCATCTGGACCGGGGCTACTCAGGCCTGGAAAAAAAGCTCCAGGGTGTGGGCGCGCACATCGAGCGTGTCGGCGGCGGACGGGTCTAGGATCCGTTCACTCTCAAGGAGCTCCCATGTGATGCCCACCCCCCGGACGGGTCGGCTACACTAAGACCACCATCGGGGGATCCATGTTTGGCGAGATGAAGGTCTTTTCCGGGAGCAGCCACCCGGATCTGGCGCGGGGCATCACGACACACATGGGCATGCCGCTCGGTCGCCTGAAGGTGACCCGGTTCTCCAACGAGAACATCAAGGTGAAGGTGGAGGAGAACGTCCGCGAGGCCGATGTCTTCGTCATCCAGTCCTCCTGCCCGCCCGTCAGCGACCACCTGCTGGAGCTGCTGATCCTCATCGACGCGCTGAAGTTCGCCTCGGCCGCCCGCATCACCGCCGTGCTGCCCTACTTCCCCTACGCCCGCAGCGACAAGAAGGACGAGGCGCGCATCTCCATCACCGCCCGCCTGGTGGCTGACCTGCTCGAGACCGCCGGCGCTGACCGCGTGCTCACCATGACGCTCCACGCGCCGCAGATCCTGGGTTTCTTCCGCAAGCCCGCGGACCAGCTGCTGGCCACGCCCATCCTCACCAACTACTTCCTGACCAAGGACCTTTCGAACGCCGCCGTGGTGGCCACGGACGCCGGCGCCGCCAAGTTCGCCGGCCACTTCGCCAAGCGCCTCTCGGTGCCCATGGCCATCATCGACAAGCGCCGCTTCGACGACTCCGAACAGGCCCAGAGCGTGGCCCTCATCGGTGACGTGGAGGGGAAGGACGCCATTATCTACGACGACGAGATCGCCACCGGCGGCTCGATCAAGGAGGCGGCCCGCATCCTGCGTGAGCTCGGCGCCCGCACCGTGCGCGTGGGCGTCACCCACCCCGTGCTCTCAGGCAGGGCCGTCGAGACCCTCAACTCCGCGAACCTCGACGAGCTCGTGGTCACGGACAGCATCCCGGTCTCGCCCGCGACGGCGAAGGCCCTGCCCTTCCTCAAGGTCCTCTCCACCGCCGCCCTCTTCGGCGATGCGATCCTGCGCATCCACGGGGGACGGAGCATCAGCGAGATGATGGACTGATGGCCCTGCACCGGGGCCCCTTCGAGGTTCCTCCCAGCCTCGAACTCCTGGGGCCCCATGGTGCGGACATCACGCGCCTCTTCTCCCGCCCCTTCCTGCTGCTCCACTGGGCCTCGGAACTCTACACCGCGCGCACCTGCCTGCTGCTGCTGATGGATCTCGGCTGGGAGCCGCGCCTGCGGTCCGGAGTCACCCTGGAGGACCTCTGTGCAGGCCTGCCGGCGCAGTGCCGCAAGCCCCTGGCCTGGATGCTGCCCTTCCTGGCCGTCGAGGGCCTGCTGGCGCGGGAGGGCGAGACCTACGTCCTGCGGGGGGACCCGGACCTGGACCTGACCGAGCTCCGCCGGATCGCGGAGGAGGAGGTGCCGGGTCATGCCGGGAACTTCGACCTGCTCGACGGGGTGCGCTCGCACATCCAGCCGTTCTTCACGGAGGGGAAGCCCGGCGAGGGCCTGCTCTTTGACCTGACGCTCTACCCACTCTGGCTGGCCTACTTCCGCAACGAGAACCTGGGCTACTTTCCCAACAACCTGCTGACCCTGCTCGCGCTGCGGGAGGGCCTGCCGGAAGGCGCCCGCGTCTTGGAGCTGGGCGCCGGAGCCGGTTCCTTCGCCCAGCTGGTGGCCCACCAGGGCGCCGAGGAGGGCTGGGCGAGCCGCATCGCCGAGTACCGGTTCACAGACGTCGCCCTGACCTTCCTCCGCCGCGCCCAGCGGGAGCTCAAGGCGGCCGCGCCCGGCCTGCCCCTCCAGTTCCAGTCCCTGGACCTGAACCGTCCCCTAGGAGACCAGGGCATCGCCCCCCAGAGCCTGGATGCCATCATCGGCATCAACGTGCTGCACGTGGCCCAGGACCTCGAGCGCACCCTGGTGGACCTCCGGGGCCATCTGAAACCCGGCGGCCGACTGGTCATTGGCGAGTGCATGAAACCCGACCTGAGCACCCCCCTCTACCTGGAGTTCTTCTTCGGGTTCATCAAGAGCTTCACGGACGTCACCCTGGACCCCCGCTGGCGGCCCAGCCATGGCTTTCTCACCCCCGAGGCCTGGGAGGCGGCTCTGCTCCACGCAGGCTTCAGCGACCTCCAGTTCGTGCCACCCCCGCGGCCGCTCATGGACCGGTACCCAGGCTTCACCGTGGGCGCCGTGAGCGCCCGGGCCTGAAAATACGAACGGCGCCAAGGCACCGTTCGTATTTTCAGATGGCCAACATCAGAAGCCTGTGAAAACCACCACCGCGTAGGCCGCGAAGCTGTTGTCGGGCTTGGG
>CAIRAS010000268.1 GCA_903876615.1 uncultured Holophagaceae bacterium | reverse complement strand
GCGTTCCGCGCGACGGCGCGCCTTAGCCAGGGATTCTGGTCTCCCCCCTACACGCTAGGGAACTCGGCAAGCCTCCACGACTGAGCGGGGATTTTCATTTCGGGTGCTGTTGGCTCTTTGGATCCTCATCCTTGGAGTCGCCGATGAATTTGATAGCCTGGATCTTCCTTATTCTCTTCTTCGCAGCGTCCGGCGTGGGCCTGCTCATGGCCCTCAAGGCCCAGAAGGCCACCGCGGAAGCCTCCCTGGCCCAAGCCAAGGCCGAGTCCGACATCAAGGCCGAGCGGGAGAAGCTGCTCGCGGAGGCCCAGCGGGAGGCCCAGCGGTTGCGGCAGCGGGGCGAGCAGGAAGCCGAGACCATCCGCAAGGAATCCGAGCTGAAGGCCAAGGAGCAGGCCCTGCAGGCCCGGACCGAGGCGGAGAAGCTGCTCACCGAGCGCCAGAAGAACCTGGAGAAGCAGGAGCAGCGGCTCCAGTCCAAGGAAGAGGGCCTGGACAAGAAGCACCAGCAGGTGGACCAGAAGACCAAGGACGTCGAGACCCTCTCCGAGAAGCGCAAGGCCGAGTTGGAGCGCCTCGAGGCGCAGCAGGTTGAGGCCCGGCAGCTGGTGGAGGCCCAGGCCAGGCGCCTGGAGGAAGTGGCCGGGCTCACCCGGGAGGACGCCAAGAAGGAACTCATCTCCCAGCTGGAGTATTCCGCCAAGATGGACGCCGCCAAGCTGGTGCGCCGCATCGAGGAGGAGGCCCAGGAGGAGGCCGCCAAGAAGGCCCGCTGGACCATCGGCGCCGCCATCCAGCGGGTGGCCTCGGACGTGGTGACCGAGCAGGCCGTCAGCTCCGTCCAGCTCCCCAGCGATGACTTAAAGGGCCGCATCATCGGCCGTGAGGGCCGCAACATCCGGGCGCTGGAGAAGGCCACGGGCTGCGACCTCATCGTGGACGACACGCCCGAGAGCATCGTCGTATCGAGCTTCGACCCCATCCGCCGGGAGGTGGCCCGCCAGGCCATCCTCAAACTGCTGGCGGACGGCCGCATCCACCCGGCCCGCATCGAGGAGGTGGTGGAGAAGGTCAAGGTGGACATGGACCAGCATCTCAAGGAGATCGGCGAGGCCGCCTGCATCGAGATGGGGTTCCCGGATGTCCACCCCAAGCTGCACAAGCTGGTGGGCCGTCTGAACTACCGCACCTCCTACGGCCAGAACGTGCTGGAGCACACCAAGGAGGTGGCCCGCATCGCCGAGTACATGGCCGGCGAGATGGGCTCAGATGCGCGGCTGGCGCGGCGCGCGGGGCTCTTCCATGACATCGGCAAGGCCATCGACCGCGAGGTGGAAGGCACCCACATCGAGATTGGCATGCAGCTGCTGCAGCGCTACGGGGAGAAGGAGGAGGTCATCCATGCCATGAGCTGCCACCACGGGGACTTCGAACCCCGCACCGTGGAAGCCATGCTCATCACCGCCGCGGACGCCCTGAGCGCCGCCCGGCCCGGCGCCCGCCGCGAGATGCTGGAGACCTACGTGAAGCGCCTCGAGCAGCTCGAGGGCATCGCCAACAGCTACAAGGGCGTGCAGAAGAGCTTCGCCATGCAGGCGGGCCGGGAGATCCGCATCCTGGTGGATGCCGGCTCCGTGAACGACGACCAGGCCTACTGGATCGCCAAGGATGTCTCCCGCCGGATCGAGTCCGAGATGCAGTATCCCGGCCAGATCAAGGTGACCGTCATGCGTGAGCTGAGGGCCGTCGAGATCGCACGCTGAGCCTCAGGCCAGATGGATGAGGCCGCGCCGGAGGGCGATCACGGTCGCCTCCGTCCGGTCCTTGGCCTCGAGCTTCCGCAGCAGGTTATTCACGTGGATCTTCACCGTGGGCTCGGCTAGGCCGAGGGTCTTGGCGATCTCGCGGTTGCGCTCGCCCTGGGCGAGCAGGCGCAGCACGTCGAGCTCCCGGGCGGTGAGGCGCTCGGCCTCCATGGCCTCCACCAGTCGGGCCGCTGTGGCTGGCGGCAGGTAGCGCTGGCCTGCCGCCACCGCCCGGACGGCTTCGATCAGGGCCGCCCTGCGCACGTTCTTGAGCAGGTAGCCGCGAGCGCCGGCCTCGAGGGCGCGCTGGATGTCCGCATCGCCATCAAAGGTGGTGAGCACCAGCACCCGGGCCTCGGGATCCTCCCGGCGGATGGCCTTGATGGCCTCGACCCCGGTCTGTCCCGGTAGCTGGAGGTCCATGATGGTCACCGTGGGCCGCAGCTTCCGCCAGGCCACCACCGCTTCGTTGCCGTCGCCAGCCTCGCCCACAACCTCCAGGTCCGGCTCACCTTCATGGAGGATCGCCACCAGGCCGTCGCGCACGATCGGATGGTCGTCCACGATGAGGAGGCGAATGAGTTCGGTCGAGTCTGGGGTCATAGAGGCCACCTTCGGATGGGCACGGTGAGGGTGATGCGGGAGCCGAAACCAGGGGTGCTGTCGACGTCAAGGTGCCCCCGCAGCGTCTTGAGGCTCTCACGGATGCTGCGCATGCCATAGCCGGCTGGGCTGACAGAGGGATCGAAGCCGCGGCCGTCATCTTCGATGCTGAGGTGCACCAGCCGTCCCTCGAACTGCAGGACGATGCGCACCCACCGCGCCTTGCCGTGCCGCAGGGCATTGGTCAGCAGCTCCTGGGCCATGCGGAGGAGATCCTCCTCCAGCTGGCTGCGGAGCGGCCGCGGTTCCCCGGTGAGGGCCAGCTCCACCCGGATCTCCGTTCCCGCCAGCAGGCGGTCGGCCAGGGCCCGCAGGGAGCCCAGGAGGTCCTTGCCCTCGGGCTTCCGGGGGCTGAGGGTCATGACCGAGCGGCGGGCCTCCTGGAGGCTGTCCGCAGCCAGGTTCCGGGCGTGCTCGATGCGCGTGAGGACCGGCGTTGGATCACCCTCCATGCGGGTGAGCTTGGCCTCCGCGGCTTCCAGCTGCAGGAGAACGCCGGTGAAGCCCTGGGCGAGATGGTCGTGGATCTCCCGGGCGATGCGGTTCCGCTCGGCGAGGACGGCAGACCGGGCCTCCATCTGCTGAAGCCGGAGGCGCAGCAGCCACCAGCCGAAAGCCACGGCGGCAAGCCCGCAGAGCACCCAGAAGGTCGGTCGCTGGTGCAGGAAAGGCTGCACCCGGACGTCTATCATGCACTCCTCGGGACGGCTCTCGTCGTCCAGCCGCCAGGCCTGGACCACGAACCGGTAGGAACCCGGGGGCAGGTTCGAGTAGGCGGCGAAGCGGCGCTCCCCCACCTCGTTCCAGGCCTGCTCCAACCCCTCGAGCCGGTAGCGGAAGCGGACCTTGGCGGCCCGCGTCAGGGAGGTGGCGGTGTAGTAGATCTCGAAGCGGTGGGTCCCCGGGGGAACCAGGATGGGGCGGGCCTCCGAGAGGATCGTTTCGTCGGCTTCGGCCTTCAGCAGGAGCAGGCGGAGCCGGGGGCCCTTCGGTGCGCGGGTGTCGCCGTCCAGCCGGGACAGCCCCCGGCTGGTGGGGAAGTAGAGCGCTCCTTCGCGGGTGAGCCAGGCGGCGGGCTGGGGGCTGCTCAGGGTCTCGCGGGAGGGCATGCCGTCGTGCTGGTCGAAGACCATGATGGGCAGCGTGCCTGGCTCGCGGTGGCTCCGCAGGAGGGCCTCCCGGGGGATCCGGAACACGCCCTGGCCCGTGCTCAGCCACAGGCGCCCGGTGCGGTCCTCGAGGATGGCGTGGATGGCGAGCAGGAGGGGCGCGGCGTGGTCGGGGATGGGCTGGAACTGGCCATCCCGGTAGCGCCGGAGGCCCTCTCCGGTACCGAGCCAGAGGTTGCCGTCCTCGCTCAGGTGGAGCGACTGGACGCCCGCGGAGCCCAGCCCTTCGGCCCGGCCCAGCCAGCGCACCTGGCCGGTTTCCACGATGCCGAGGCCCTGGGTGGGACTGGCGAGGTACAGGGGCTGCGCGCCGCCACCAGCCATGGCCACGACCCCCTGGACGGTCGGGAAGAGCAGGGGGGAACCACCGGGCGGAATCCGGAACAAGCCCTGCCGGGCCGTGGCAACCCACAGCACCCGCTGGGCATCCTCGAAGATCGTGAGGAGGGTGTCCGCCCGGGGGCCCTGGGGCCAGTCGACACGCTGCAGGCGGCCCCGGTCCAGGGTGTAGAGTTCACCTTTCCGCGTGCCCAGCCAGAGGCCCCCGGCTTGGCGAGGCCAGAGGGCCGTGATCGGGGCGTTGGGCTGGCTGCTCCGGGGTGCCCGCTCCACCTGGCCCGGCCGGACCATGCCCAGGGCGTGGTCTGCTGTTAGGCACCAGACCGTGCCCGTGGTGTCCTGGCAGACCATCCCGAGGGGCTCCTCGGGAGGGGCGCCGACCAGGGGGAGACCCCGGAACGGAACGGGATAGAGAACATGCAGACCGTGGTGTTCAGTGCCAGCCCACAGGGCGCCGGAGCTGTCCTCCAGCAGGGCGAGGGGGGTGCTGCGCACGCCCGCTGAACCCGGCATGGCCTCCAGGCGCCCGGCCGGGGTTCGGCGGTACAGCCCGGCCTGCTCCAGGCCGATCCAGAGGCTGCCCTCACGATCCAGCCGGAGGGCGCTGATGCCCTGCGCCGGCAGCCCGCGCACCCAGGGCGGCGCCCACAGCCGGCCATCCGCAAGGGTGAACAGGCCCTGGGCCCGGGTGCCGACCCAGACGTCCCCGTCGGTGCCGATCTCCAAGGCGGTGATCTCCGCGGCGGTCAGCGCGGCCAGCACCAGACGGCCCTCCCGCAGGCGCCAGAGGCCGGAGCCAGCGGTTCCCACCCAGAGGCCACCCTCCGGATCCTCCGCCAGGGCGCGGATGCGCAGGTGGGCGGCATCCGAGGGCACCGTTTGGAACCGCTTCCCGTCATACCGCAGCAGGGGGCCCTCGGTGGGAGCGGCCCAGAGCGTGCCAGCACGGTCCCTCAGCAGGCGCCGGATGGGAAGGTCCGGGAGGCCTGCTTCCGAGCCCAGGGTGTGCATAAGCCCCTGATCGAACAGGTAGAGTCCTGGTTCTGAGGGGGCGATCCAGAGAGCACCGCGCTCACCTTCGGCCAGCGCCTGGATCCGGTTGTGAACAAAGGTGGGCTCCTCCACTCGGGAGTGGTGCTCGAAGTTGGCGCCATCGAACCGGACCAAGCCCGCCTCGGTGCCCACCCAGAGGAAGCCGTCCTTGCTCTCAAGGAGGGCCACGGCGGTGTCTTGGAGCAGGCCGTCCTCGCTGCGCCAGGAGCGATGCGCGTGGGTGGCTAGGGGCCGGTCCGGGTCGAGGGCGAAGGCCAGGACCGTGGCCCAGAGCCAGGGCAGTAGGAATGCAAGGCACCGAAAAGCGCCTGGGCGGGAAGATCGGTTTCCTGCAAACTGTGCGGACATGGAAGCTGAAGATTATGCCATAACCCCCGTGGGATCAACGAGGAAGGCTTAGATCGTACGGTCTAGCAATGGGCGACCAATTGGATAATTGGTTCTGTTGGAATCTGGCGCGATAGTGGACTAGTCTTGCAGCAGCAATGCTTGTCTAAACTTCATTCTAATCAACTCCGGGGACTGTCCTGAGACAACCCCCCTGGAACACTCATGACTTTGCCGCGTCATGACGATGGATGCTAGAACCCTCCGCGAGCTACACCTTCTTTCTCCCGCCGCCAGCGCCTTCAGTTACGCGCCGCCAGCCATTCTTGGGTGTCCCCATGAACAGGAATCGGAACTGGAACCAACAGGCAGGCCTTCGGGGGCTCCTCGGATGTCTGTTTGTCTGCCTGGTGGCCTTGGTCGGCTGCGGCGGCTCCAAGGCCGGAACCGGGATTGCCACCTACTACGGCAACTACCATGCGGCAGGGTGGATCGACACCCACCCCGGCAGTGCCATCGCCAGCATCGATACCTGCACCCGGTGCCATGAGATCTCCGTCCTCAAGGTGGGCAGCGGCATCCCGACCTGCATGACCACGGGCTGCCATCACCAGGCTGCTCCCGGGTGGGCCGGCGCCGGCATCCACGGCGTCAAGGCCAAGGCCGCGGCCACCACCGTGGGTGGCAGCCTCGTCTCCTGCCAGATCTGCCACGCGAAGGACTTCTCCGGTGGCGGCTCGGCCAATGCCTGCGTGACCTGCCACGGCGCGAAGGCACCGCATCCGGTCAAGCCCTGGCGGGTCTCGGGCGGCTCCGTCCTGTCGCATGCCACCACCGATCCCTCCAATGCCGTCACCTGTGCCCAGTGCCACTATCTGGGCTCGCCCAACAACCCCGCTGGGCATCCTTCGGCGCCTGCGCCGGCCAACACCCAGCCCGGCTGCTACAACGCCACCCTCTGCCACGGTGCCAACACGGCCCCCCATCCGGTACCCTTCCTGGCCGGGCAGACCGATACGCTGAACAATGGCCACCTGACGGCCACTGCCACCGCCTTCACCACGGACTGCGCCACCTGCCATGCCTACACCGGGACCGCGCCCATGGCGACGGCCCCGCTCTGCATCACTTGCCACCGGCTGGCGGATCCCGTATCCACGGGCAAGGGCTCCGGCACCTGTCTCTCCTGCCATGCTGGCACTGGCGTGGCGACGAATGGGCCGAGTGGTCCCGGCTTCCCAAGTATCGCGGGAGCCCATGCGAAACACATGGCCCTGGCCACGGCGCTGACCTGCGACACCTGCCATGCCGGCAGCGGGGCGGGCACCGCCATCCACTACACCAACGCCAATGCCCGAATCAGCGTGCCGACGGGACCTGTGCCCGTCAGCATGGACGCCATCTACACCGCCATGTCTGGGGTCGCCCCCGCCTACTCGCCGACCGCGCTCACCTGCTCAAACGTCAGCTGTCACGGGGGCCAGCTCACCCCGGGCTGGCAGAACGGCACCATCAACTCCAGCACCCAGTGCACCGTCTGCCACGCAGTTGCGGCCAGTGCCGGCACGATCACCCAGTTCAACGACGCCTTTGGTCGCCACAGCCTTGGCACCCACGATGCCACCAAGGCTGCCAATAGCATCACCTGTACCACCTGCCACAACATGGCAAACGGCTCCCAAGGTGCCCTGGCCCACTTCAAATACCTGGACACGCGGGCTGTGGACGGAACGGGCACCGGCACCCCTGCTGATCAGCTGCCCGGTGGCACCATCGTCTTTGAGGCCGCCATCCAACCCGGCACCTATACCGTGACCTCCGCGACCCAGGGGAATGGCACCTGTGCTCTGACCTGCCACACCCATGTTCATACCGGGCCGCTCGACACTTGGCAGTCCTCCGGGGCCCCCCATGCGGTGCCGTTCCTGGCCACGAGCCCCAATGACACCGCGGGTAACGGACACCTGACGGCGACTGCCGCCGTCTTCACGACGGACTGCGGCACCTGCCACGGCATGGCCGTCGGAGCATCTCCTAGCCCGGGTGCGCCTGCCTGCATGGTCTGCCATACGCTGGCTGATCCCACCGCCACTGCCACCGGAGCCAGCACCTGCCTGTCCTGCCATGTGGGTGCCCCGGGGCTTCCCGCTGGTCCCACCGGCAGTGCGGTCCCCAGCATCGCCGGCAGTCATCCCAAGCACATGGGCCTGCCCACCACGCTCACCTGCAACTCCTGCCATGTCGGCAGCGGCACGGGCACCGCGACCCACTATGCCAACGCCAATACCCGAAACGGGGCCCCCACGGGACCCGGCAGTGTCGCCATCGATGCGACTTTCAACGCCCAGAGCGGCGGTTCGGCGAGTTTCAACCCCACCGCCCTCACCTGTGGCGCCGTCAGCTGCCACGGCGGCCAGGTTTCGCCCAATTGGCGCACGGGCACGATTGTGTCGACCACCCAGTGCTCCGTATGTCATGCGATCAACGGGAATGCCACGACTTCCCAATACAACGACGCCATCGGCCGTCACGCCTGGGGCACTCATGCCTCAGCCGGCACCCTCGACTGCACCATCTGCCATGACATGAGCTCTGCCAATACCAGCAACGGGGCGGTAAAACACTTCGCGGAGCTCAACGACACCGCGGTCAGCAGCACCAACAAACTCCCCAGCGAAACCATCAAGTTCAAACTCACCAATGCGACCTATCCGATCACCGGGGGGGCTGCCACCTACACCATCACGGCCACCAACAAAGAGGGGGACGGCGGTTGCGCCCTCACCTGCCATAGCGCGACCGGGGCAGCCATGACCCACGAACCCGTGGTCTACCACTGGAAGGCCGCCAAAGGGTCTGGCATCGCCCACCCCTCGCCTTTCCGATACGCCGACCTCAGTACCGGAGGCAACTCCCACCAGACGGTGACCTCTGCCCAGTTCACGGCGGAGTGCAAGACCTGCCACGACGAGAACAACCCTGCCAGCACCCAGCCTGGCCCCACCTGCACCAAGTGTCACACGGCGGGCTCTCCGCTGGCTGCGGGCAAGACGGCGGGCACCTGCCTGTCCTGTCACGTGGGCGCTAACTTCGGAACCCAGGGGCCTTCAGACACCACGGCTGCCTGGCCCAGCCTCGTTGGGTCTCATCCCAAGCACTTAGCCCTGGCGACCTTTACCCGGGCCACGCCCGCCCTGCCCGGCACCCTCGCAGCCGCCAAGTTCCCCGCCTGTGAGGCCTGTCACGTGGGCTCCGTCCCCGGGGACGCCTCCAACACCCACTACAGCAACGCCAACAAGCTGGTCACCTCGCCCAAGCTGTCAGCTCCAGGTGCAGTCGGCATCGACCCGACCTTCAACTCCCAGGGATCCACCGCTGGCTTCACCTCCAGCGCGACTGCCTTCACCTGCTCCAATATCAGCTGCCACGGGGGCCAGACGACCCCCGGCTGGCAGACCGGGAGCAACCCCGTGAACACCACCACCTACTGCATCGCCTGCCACAAAACCCAGACCAGCAGCGGTGGCGTTGTGACCAATCCCGAGTTCAACGACCTCACGGGTCGGCACACGGCGAGCGAGCACAAGCAGACCTGCGACTACTGCCACAGCATGACGGTCGCGAAGCCCGGCGCCCAGAACCACTTCAAGTATCTGGATACCAGCGCAGTCAGCGGCATCAGTGGTACGCCTGCGGACCAGCTCCCCAGTGACACCATCCTGTTCGGGTCCGTTGTCACCGGCAGCAAGACCTACACCCCGACCACCGCAGGCAGGGGCGGCTGCGCCCTCGCCTGCCACGGGAAGACCCACACCACCAGCGGCAACATCTGGAACTAGTTTCCGACCCCATCCCCCCCCACCCTCCAGGAGGCCCTTCATGCGGCTCACTCTTCTCTCTGCCCTGCTCCTCGCCGGCACATCCCTGCTGGCGGGCGATCCTGCCAAGGACCTGCCCAAGTTCCAGGGCGGGGACCTCCAAAAATACTGGACCGACGCCTGCGCCCGCTGCCACGGCGCCAACGGGTCTGGCCGGGACAACAGCGGCAAGCCTCTGCCGGACAACGGCTTCGACTTCACCGACAGCCGGAAGGCCAATAAGAAGAAGGACTCGGACTGGATCAAGATCACCCTTGAGGGCAAGGAGAAGATGCCTGCCTTCAAGGACAAGATGTCCGAAGCTGACGTGCAAGGAATGATCCCGATCATGCGCAAGTTTGCCGCCAAGTAGATGAGCCTGGAGATCCGATGACACGGAAGCCCGCTGCCCTGCTCCTCTGTTCCCTCCTGGCCGGAGGGGCCCTTCGCGCCGAATCATCCGATTACCCGCTGGTGATCAACCTGCCCTCGGCGGAGCGGATGCAGTACTGGGATCTGGGGGTGGTGTTCACGCACCGGTTCATCCAGCCCATCAAGGACCATGGCAAGGACGTCTACGGCCTGGACGGCTACGCCTATGCCGGCGTGGGGTTCACCTTCGGCATCAAGCCCATCAAGGGCCTGAACGCCTTCATCTATCGCACGGCGGACAACAAGACCTTCAACGTGGGCCTCCAGCAGCAAGTGCTGAACGGGGACCGGGTCCGCATGGCCATTCGTGCAGAGCGGTTCGATGAGGTCGTGAAGGAAACCATCACGCCTCTGGGCAAGGTGGGCATCTCCGGCATGACGGCTCAGTTGCCGACAGAGATCTTCGTCACGGACGACATCATTTTCTCCCTGGTACCGACCTACATCTCCAAGACCACCACCACCGACACCATCCTGCCGGTGCCCCCTGGGAAGACGCCGAACACCACCCCTAACAAGGGTGGGGTCTTCAATGTGGGAGTGGGACTGCGCATTGGCTTCACGGACAAGTTCTCCTTCGCGACCGAGTACTACCCCCGTCCATCCAAGTTCGCCAAGGCGGCGCCGGGTGGCGTCACCGATGGCACCACCTACCAGAACGGGTTCGCGGGGGGCTTCTCTTACAAGACCTTCAAGCACCGGTTCACCGTGTTCGGCACCAACGCGAGCGGCACCACCGCCAACCAGGTACTCAGCGGGGACTACGGCGGCGGGCCTCGACCTTCATCGCAGTGGGCCTTCGGCTTCAACGTTGCCCGTGTGTTCTGAGCCAGGAGTCCCATGACAGCCTCCCCTCTTCTCGAGTTCGTCGCCCGGGAGCACCCGGCTTTTGTGCATCTGCCCCTGGGCCTGGTGGCAGCCCTGCCTCTGGCGGTGCTGGCCTCCTTCTTCCCGAAACATAGCAAGGTCACCACCGGCACGGCCTTCTTCCTGGCCTTGGTCGCCTGGGTCGGCAGCACCGTGGCCCTCTTCAGCGGGCTGGTGTGGGGGCGTCAGATCAACCTGATCCCGCCCTCCGGGTTCCTGCCGGTCATTGCCTCCGAGAAGCAGGTGCTCCAGAAAATGCTGCAGCTGCACATCTTTGCGGCTGCGGCGGGCTTTGTCATCGGCGGCCTCTGTGTCTTTCTGCTCTGGCGCGCGTGGCGGAACCTGGAGGCCGGACCCGCGGACCGTCGCCACGGAGGGCGCCGGTTCTTCGAGCGCGGCGCCGGCGTGCCGGCCCTCCTGGTGGGCCTGCTCTGGCTGGGCACCTGGGGCTTCAGCGGCAAGCTGGGGGGCATCATGGTGTTCGGCAACGAGGAGACCAACAAGGCCGCTGCGGAGGCTGATCGTGCGAAGCGGAATGACCTTGAAGCCGACCTGCCCATTCGGGCCCTGGACTACGCCAGCCTGGAACCGGCGGAGGCGGCGCCCTCCCGCAGCAAGGCCCATGGCGACCGCTGGCGCAGGATCTGGGTCACCGCCTCGGGCATCGATGACTACCAGGCCGGCAAACCCCTGAAGTCCGGCGCCTACGCCGTCATGGCCACCTTCACGGACGAGAAGGGCAAGCCCGGCACGGAGCCAGGGCCCCTCTACATGAAAGAGACCAAGGCGGACGGCAGCACGGCCTTCATCTTCTACTGGGCCCGAGTCCCGGAGAATCTCCGGAAGGAGACCGGTGGCCAGGACAGCGTCTACTGGCGCAGTCCCGATCCCAAGCTCATCACCTGCCTGGGCTGCCACGAAAAAGGCGGAAACAAGTAACTCCTAGATGGCCGCGCCCGCGTCCCTTTTTCCCTTATCTCGGTATCGGCGCAGCCGATACCGAGCAGGCGCAAAGGCCTAGGAAATGCTGAAAATCTAAAGCGCAGCCTTCACGGCAGCCAGAGCCGCCGGAAGGCCGGCCGGGTTGCTGCCGCCGCCCTGGGCCAGATCCTTCTTGCCGCCCCCGCGCCCGTTCAGGGCGGGCAGCATGGCGCGGAAGAGCGCTCCCGCGTCGTAGGAGAGGTCCGGCGAGACGGACACCAGGGCCGCCACCTTGTCCGCGGCCACCGTCGAGGCGAGCACGATGACGGCGCTGTGGTGACGGGTCCGGACCTGGTCCATGAGCTCGCGCAGCGCGTTGCCCTCCAGGCCCTCCACCTGGGCGATCACCAGGGTGGCGCCGTTGACCTGCTCGACTTGTTCCGCGCCGCTGCCGCCGCTGGCGGCCTTCAGCTTGGCTTCCTTCAGGTCCCGCTCAAGCTGGGCGATGCGGTGGTCCCGGACCGTGAGGAGTTCAGGCAGGGCCTCTCTCCCGATGTTGGCCTGGCGGGACAGCTGGTGGATCATGGCCTCATCGGCCTGGAGGAGCTCCAGAGCCAGCTCCCCGGCAACCGCCTCGATGCGTCGCACACCGGCGCTCACGGCACCCTCGGAGATGATCTTCACCACGCCGATCTCGCCAGTGTTGGGCACATGGGTGCCGCCGCACAGCTCCGTGGAGAAGCCGGGGACTTGCACCACCCGGACCACGTCACCGTACTTCTCGCCGAACAGGGCCATGGCCCCGGAGGTGAGGGCCTCCTCGATGTCCATCTCCCGCATGTTTGTGTCGATGGACCGCAGAGCCTGGCGGGAGGCGAGCCGCTCGATCTCGACGATCTGAGCCAGCTCCAGCGGGGCGAAGTGGGTGAAGTCGAAGCGCAGCCGGTTCGCGTCCACCACGCTGCCGGCCTGCTTCACGTGGGTGCCAAGCACTTCCCGGAGGGCGGCGTGGAGGAGGTGGGTCGCCGTGTGGTGCGCGCGGATCCGGCGCCGGCGGATGGGATGCACATGGGCGTTGACGGTGGTGTTTTCCACCAGGATCCCGGTGACCTGCACCTTGTGCAGGTGGCGCTTGTGGGCCGGGGCCGTGGTGTCCAGCACTTCCGCATGGCCGCCTTCGAAGCGGAGCTGTCCGGTGTCACCCACCTGGCCGCCTGACAGGGCGTAGAAGGGGGTGCGGTCCAGCAGGGCGTAGCCGTCCCCGGAGAGCTGCTGCACGCGGCGGTGCTCGGCGTCGAAGAGGGCCACCACATGAGCCTGGCTCTCGAGCTGGTCGTAGCCGGTGAAGCGGGTCGGGGGCAGGTCGGCCAGGATGGCCAGATCGCCTGCCAGCCGCAGGTCATGGGCCTTCATGGCCGCCCGGGCCCGGGTGCGCTGGGCATTGAGCTCCAGCTGGAAGCCGGCCAGATCGGCGACGATGCCTCGCTCCCGGCACCAGTCCTCCACCAGGTCCACGGGGAAGCCGTAGGTGTCGTAGAGCTTGAAGATGTCCGGGCCGGCGAAGGTCCCGGAGGAGACCTCGCTGGCCTCGAGGATCTTCAGGCCGGTGGAGAGGGTCTGGCTGAACTGGCGTTCCTCGCGGTGGAGGGCCTTCTGGATGCGGCCCAGCTCCGGGAGCAGCTCCGGGTACTGATCCCCCATGGCCTGGAAGACAGCAGGGGCCAGCTCGGAGAAGAAGAGGCCTTCGATGCCGAGCTTCCGGCCGAAGCGCAGGGCGCGACGCACGATCTTGCGCAGCACGTAGCCGCGCCCCTCGTTGCCAGGCACGACCCCGTCGTAGCACATGAAGGTGGCGGCGCGGATGTGGTCCGCGATGACCTGGGAGGCCGTGCGATTGGCCAGCTCGTGCCGGTCTTCTGGCCGCACCTTGGCGGCCTTCCAGATGGCCTCGAAGATGGGCACGAAGAGGTCGATCTCGTAGTTCGAGTCCACGCCCTGGAGGATGCTGGCGGTGCGCTCCAGGCCCATGCCCGTGTCGATGCTGGGCTTGGGCAGGGGGGTCAGGACGCCCTTCGGGTCGCGCTCATACTGCATGAAGACCAGGTTCCAGATCTCCATGACCCGGTCGCCCTCCCCGTTCGGAGTGGCGTCGCCCGGGATGTGGGCCCCCCGGTCGTAGTGCATCTCGGAGCAGGGGCCGCAGGGGCCGGTATCCCCCATCTGCCAGAAGTTGTCCTTCTTGCCGCAGCGCATGATGCGCGCCGCAGGCACACCGGCGGCCTTCCAGAGCTCCTCGGCCTCGACATCCGCGGGGACGCCCTCCGCGCCCTCGAACACGGTGATCCAGAGCTTGCTGGCATCCATGCCCAGGTTGCCCTCGCTGACCGGGCCCGTGACGAACTCCCAGGCGTAGCGGATGGCCTCGGCCTTGAAGTAGTCGCCGAAGCTGAAGTTGCCGAGCATCTCGAAGAAGGTGTGGTGCCTGGCGGTGAAGCCCACCATGTCGAGGTCGTTGTGTTTGCCCCCGGCCCGCAGGCACTTCTGGCTGCTGGTGGCCCGGCTGTAGTCGCGGTTTTCCTTGCCGAGGAAGACGTCCTTGAACTGGATCATGCCGGAGTTCGTCCACATCACTGTGGGATCGTCCGCGGGGCCGATCACGGCACTGGAGGCCACCCGCCGGTGGCCCTGGTGCTCGAAGTACTGGAGGAAGCGCTGGCGGATCTCAGAGGTTTTCATGGTGTTTCCAGGGAAGCAAACGGTCGAGCGGAGGAAGCAGCGAGGGGCGGGCTTGGC
>CAIRAS010000267.1 GCA_903876615.1 uncultured Holophagaceae bacterium | reverse complement strand
GGTCAGGCTCACGCTGAAGTTGCGGCCGGGCTGGGAGAAGCGGGGGAGGTAGGAGTCACCTTCGTAGAGGTTGCGCACCTCTTCCCAGCGCCAGTAGGTGCGGTTCAGCACGTTGAACACGCCACCCTGCAGGCGCCAGCTGCCCTTCCACTTCAGGGACGTGAAGGCCAGCACATCCAGCTTGCTGAAGCCGGGAGTCAGGAAGTGAGGCCGGGGGTTGTAGTTGCTGTCCAGCAGGTCCTGGTCCACGGCGCTGCCGCTCTTGGCGGTCACCGAGGTCAGGCTGGCATCCACACCCCAGGCGTCACCCTTGTGGTAGCCGATGCCCAGCACGCCCTTGAGGGGCGCAATGCTGTTGATGGGCTTCCCGGTGTTCAGGTTCTCGCCCTTGGCGTAGGCCAGGCTCAGGTTGGAGCGCCAATTGTCCAGGAAGACGCAGCCAGCGCGCAGCTCTGCGCCTTGCACCTTGGCGTCCTGCACGTTCTGGTACTGGAACTGCTGCAGGCCGTCGGGGTTCAGGTCCGGCAGGATCACGTCGGTGATGAAGTTGCGGTAGCGGTTGGTGAAGACTGCCGCGCTGGCGCTCCAGGAGCTGGCTTCGCCGCGCATTCCAAGCTCAATGCTCGTGCTGCGCTCCGGCTTCAGGTTGGGGTTGGGCAGGATCACGTAGCCCGAGGAGGGGGAATACATCGTGAAGTTGGTGTAGTCGTAGGGGGGGTTGCGGAAGCCTTGGGCGAACTGGGCGTAGCTGCTCCACATGTCATTCCACTTGCCGACCACACCCAGCTTGGGGGTGACCACGGAGTTGGTGATTTCGGCAGGAGTTGCGTTGAGGGTGATGTTTCCGCGCAGGTAGTCCGCATCCGGGTGGGGGGTCAGGGAATAGCGATCGAAGCGCAGCCCGGGCACCACGGACCACATGCCGTTGGGACTCAGGACTTCCGCCTGAATGAAGGCACCGGTGGTGGTGGTGGTGGAATCCGGAATGAGCTTGATGGGGTAGAGCTGGCCAGCCACGGTCTTGGGACCGGTGGTGGTGGGCGTGCCACTCAGGGTCAGTTCCGTCCGGTCATAGGGCTCTTTGACTTCCGTATGGTTCAGGTCGATGCCGAAGAGGAGGCGATGGGCCCAACCGCCGAGGCTGAAGCGCCGTTCCGCCTGAGAGCGAAGGCCCCACTGGGTCTGATCGAAGGTGTAGTCGGTGTACCTCACCCGCAGGTAAGGGGAGGTAGATTGCCGTTCCCGGAACTCATCGGTGTGCTCCAGGCTTTTGGCGGTCTGGTAGAAGGCGCGCCACTCCACCCGCTGCAGGAAGGCGGAATCATCCTCGAACACGTGCTCGAGGTTGATCTGATCACGCCGGTTGTGGTCCTTGGCCCGGTCGTCGACGATGAAGACATTGGTGAAACCCAGCGCCAGGGCGCGCAGGCTCAGGAGGTTGGTTTCCGAGTCGCGGCGATAGCTCTGGAAGCCCAGGCGCAGCTGGTTGGCCTCGTTGGGCTTCCAGCCCAGCTTGGCCAGCACGCTCTTGGTCTCGAGGGAGAGGGGGTTCGGAGTGCCCAGGATCGGGGTGTACTCATTGCCCTGACGCCGGGTGGCCACCACGATGCCGTCCAGGTTCCCGGATCGCCCGGCCACGGTTGCGGTGGTGGATTTCTGGTTGTCCACGCTGGCGTAGCCGACCTTCAGGCCTCCGCCAAAGCGGCCCTCGGGGCTCAGCACATCCGAGGCATCCTTGGTGGTGTAAGTCACCACGCCAGCCAGGGCGTCGCTGCCGTAGAGGGCAGACCCGCCACCGCGCAGGATCTCCACACGCTTGAGGGCATCCACGTCCACGTAGTCCCGGCTCATGCCGCGCCCGGCTTCGGCGCCATCCGGGAGGGTCACGCCGTCCACCTGGATCAGCACGCGGTTGCCGCCGATGCCGCGGATGCTGTAGGTGGAAGCCCCCTTGCGGCTGGGATCGTTGCCCACTTCCACGCCCGCCTCGAAGCGGGTCAGGTCGATGATGTTGCCCACCAGCAGCCGTTCCAGCTCCTTTTCGGTGGTGACGGTCACCGTGGTGGTGGTCTCCTTCTCGGCGCGCTCCGTGCGGGTGGCGGAGACGACGACCACGGCGGAGGGGATGTCCTCCTTCTTGGGCTTCTTGGCCTTCTCCGCAGCCTTCTTCGCGGCTGGTTCAGCCTTCTTGGGGGCGGGATCTTCGGCGTGGAGGCCGGCGGACGCCATCACGAGGGCGAGGCCGGAGAGCAGGGCAGGAAGGGTGGAGTGTCGGCGCATGATCCTCTCGCGGGTTTGGGGGTAAGGGCAGGTGTGGTTGAACAGAGCAATAGGCCGGTCGGCGCCGATCCGGGATCGGTAGCGTCCTTCCCTGCGTTTTCAGGAACAGCCAGCGGCTCCGATCAATAGAACAGAAACAGGTCATCAATGTCCACTAAATGTCGTCATAATTGGGCTTGTGACATTTTTATGACAATTAGGCGACCGCAAATCCGTGCTGAACCCTCCCCAAGGGTCCCTCGCTCTTCCGGAACGCAGAAAAGCCGCCCGAAGGCGGCTTTTCTGGAACGGCAAGGACTGGACTAGTCCGTGGCGAAAGGCAGCAGCGCGATGTTGCGGGCGCGCTTGATGGCTTCCACGAGCTCGCGCTGGTGGATGGCACAGACACCGCTGGTGCGGCGGGGCAGCACCTTGCCGCGCTCAGGGGTGAAGGCCTGGAGGGTC
>CAIRAS010000266.1 GCA_903876615.1 uncultured Holophagaceae bacterium | reverse complement strand
CTATTCCCGCGGTGGAAACCCGGGGACGTGATTCCAGAGCTCCGGTGGTGCTGGAGGACTGGTGCCGAGAGAAGGATTCGAACCTCCGTAACGCGATGCGTGGCAGATTTACAGTCTGCTGCCATTAACCACTCGGCCATCTCGGCATACTCGTCCGGTGCCCCTCCCGGGGCTTGTCAATGCTTTTCGGGAAGACCCGAAAACCATCCCATTGGAACCCCTGCCGGGGCTCCATGTCAGGGGTCACTGCGAGGCAGGGCTTTCCTGACAGGGAACTCGAAAGGTATCACGGCAACCGCAGCGCCTCAAGTGGAAACTTCCGGAGTGCTGCTAGACAGCGGAGCTTCGGCACCGCGCCGGGCGAGCACGCGGAACAGCGTCACCGCCGCGGCGGCCGAGACGTTCAGGCTTTCGACGCCGCCGGGCATGGGAATGTGCAGCAACCCATCGCAGTGCTCACGGATCTTGAGGTGCAGGCCCTCGCCTTCGGCGCCCATGACCAGCCCCACGGGGCGGTCGAAGGTTTCCAGCAGGTAGTCGCGGCTGCCTTCGCCCAAGGCGAGGCCGTAGATCCAGAGCCCGGCAGCCTTGAGGTCTTCGAGGGTGCGGCTCAGGTTCACGACCCGACACACGGGCACCCGCCCGGCCGTGCCCGCGCTGGCGCGGACCACGGTCTCGTTGACGGCCGCGGACCGCCGTTCGGGCAGGATCACGCCATCCACTCCGGCGGCGGCGGCGGAGCGCAGAATGGCGCCCAGGTTGTGGGGATCCGTGATGCCATCCAGGATCAGCACCAGTGCGGCATCCCCCTTGTCGGCGACCCGGCCCAACACCTCCTCGAGCTCGGCGTAGGCGAAGGGACCGCCCTCGCCCAGGATGCCCTGGTGGCGCTGCCCTGGGCTGCGGCGGTCGAGGCCCTCCATGGGTTCGCGGTGGATCACGACACCGGCCTGGCGGGCCGCGGCGACCAGCTTCGACAACCGTCCCCAGGCAGCGGGGGCGATCCAGAGGGTGTGGAGCTCACCCCGGGCAAGGGCCTCTTCACAGGCGTGGGGGCCGGGGAAACGCATGGCCTGATTCCTCTCTAGAACGACGTGCGGAAACCGAGTGCCAGGAGGTGTCCCATGGCTTCCATGCGGGACCGCGTACCGACGCCGCGATACCCCGTGGAGCTCCAGATGCCGCCCAGCCGGGTGGTGTCCTGATCCTCGCTCTGGCGGTACTGGTAGCCGAAGTTGAGTTCTCCGCCCCAGACCTTGTAGCCGGCGCCAAGGGAGAACTCCGCCGTGCGTGAACCCCCGAGGAGCGGCTCGGCCATGCCGGCCTGGACGCTGGGCTGGTCGAGGAACAGGCCCGCCCGGAGGGTCCAGAACTTGCCTAATTCCAGTTCCGAAGAGACGCCAACGCCGACGTGCCCCTTGCTCGTCGGCAGCTCGCTTGGGGCCTTGGTGACCCCCATGGGCGTGCTCACGCTGGGGAAGGTAGGCACCTTCAGGCCGGCCGAGATCCACCGAAGGTCGGTCTCCACGGTGAGGATGGGGGTGAGGCGATGGCGCACCCCGATGGCAGTCTGTGACGGCAACTCCAAGGTGGGGCTGCCAACCCCGGGCGTGGACGCCGCCAGCAGCGCGACGGCGCGGGCGCCTGTGCCCTGCAGAGCGGTACTCAGGCCGTCATTGGCATAGGTGCCCAGGGCGGCGCCCCGGAAGTCCGCCTTCAGGCTGAGGTCGCCTTTGAGGCCGGACTGGTGCGTGAAGCCGAGGGTCCAGCGCGGGTTCATGGCCCAGCGCAGCCCCAGGGAGTAGCTGGGCACGACCTTGTTGCCGCGCTCACCCACGCGCTGCTCCACCAGGCCATCTGCCACCGTGGGCACCGTGCCGGGCACGCCCAGGCGCAGCACCGTGGTGGCATCGAAAGCAAGGCGCGCCACACCCAAGCCGACCCCGAGGGAGAGGTTGGGACTGAGGGACCAGGCCAGCTGTCCTTCCAGGCGGCGGGCTGAGAAATCGAGCCCATCCCCGAGAAAGCGGCTCGGCGCACTATCCAACAAATTCCGATGGAGGAGGTAGGGCTCGTCGAGTTTGAGGCCGAGCGTCATGGTCGAGGAGGTCCGAACCGCCAGCCCAAAGCCGCCAATGCTGCGATTGCGGTTGGTGCTGAACACTGTCGTCTGGTTCGACTGCATGCTCTGCTGGATGCCAGAGAGCTCTAGGCCGAACGCCAGGTAGGCGCTGTTCTTGTCCTTCAGGGAGGACAGCAGGGCGGGGTTGGAAGTCGCCGCCTCCAGGCTGTAGCCGTAGGCCACCTGCACCCCGCTGCGGGAGATGCCCACAGGATCCACGGCCGAAAGGGCCATGCCCTGGGCCAAGGCCGGCAGGGCACCCAGCAGAAGCCCCGCTCCGATCATTCCACGAACCACATGCGCCATATCGCCCTGCCTCCGAGACACGCTTCTTAAGTGGCTCAAACCCCCTAAGGGTTCAAGCCCAAGGCTCCAGGATCGCCAAAAGGGGCCATTTAACCAAGCGAAGGATTCCGGTCAGCGCTCCGATTCACCCATGACCCGCACCAGCAGGCGGTCCACCAGCTCCCAAACCTCCAGGAGGGCCGCCAGGCACATCACCAGGCCGAAACCCAGGGCCACGGCCCGTCCCCAGGGTCCCATGAGGGCCCGGCAGAGGCCCGGCCACTGCCAGAACGGGGCAGGCAGGCGCAAGCGCCCGTAGTAGGCAAGGGTGGACAGAAGCATCCCGCCCCACAGCAGGTAGAAGAACCTCAGCGCTCGGAAGAGGACGTCCGTGGAGAAGGGACGGGGTCGGGGGGCAGGCATCGAGGGACCAGCATAACCCGGGACAGCGCTCACCCAGGCAACTCGATGCGGAACCGGGTGCCCTCCTCCCAGCTGGTCGTGAACCCGACCTTCCCGCCCAGGACGGTCTCGCCCAGGACCTTCATGGCGTAGGTTCCAAAGCCCCGGCCACGGGCCGCCTTGGTGCTGAAGGACCGCTGGAACACACGGTCCACAACCTCTGGCGCCAGGCACCCTGGGTTCTGGACGAAGAAGGTCGGGTGTCCGCTGCAGACCTCGTACCAGAGCTTGGCTTGGCCCCCCTGGGGCAGCGCCTCCAGGGCGTTCTGGACCATGTTGCCGAGGACGCGGCACAGGATCGCCGGGTCCGTGCGCATCGGCGCCGCCTGGGCCGGAGAAGGCAGCCGGAGGATGTGCGGCAAGGCCGCCGGGTCCAGGGATTCCTCCAGCTGGTCCAGGATCTGCTCCGGCGAGATCAGCTGGAGGTCCACCACCACCTCCCCGCTTTCCGCCAGGAGCAGCCGATGCTGGGACGCCACCTCAGCCTTCAGGTGCGCCGCGGCCTCCAGCACCCGCTCGGCCACCACCTCGGGCTCGGCCCCGGCCCCCCGCAGCATGTCCACCCAGCCCTGCATCCCCTCCAGGGAGTGCATGAGGTCATGGATGAAGATGCGCTCCAGGGCATCCCGCCGCTTGGTCGAGCTGATGTCCTGGAAGGTGACCAGCATCAGCCCCTGCCCCGCCACCGAGAGTGGCATCGCCCGCACATTGAACTCCCGGGCCTCCCACCGGCCCTCCCGGCGGATGCTGATGAGCCATTCGCTGGTGGCCGCCTTCCCTGAGAGCCGGGCGGCGGTCACGGCGTCCATCATGCCGCAGCGCCCGCAGGCCCTGGCCGTGCCGCAGCCATCCGGGCCTTCGCCTCGATGGATGCACTCGATGGC
Source organism: uncultured Holophagaceae bacterium (assembly GCA_903876615.1). The sequence goes on along the minus strand of CAIRAS010000266.1, from coordinate 3,501 downwards.
CTCGCCTACCCGGACCCCCTGGTGGTCCGCGACACCCTCGCGCACCAGGGCCTCCATCAGGATCGGGTTTGCCGCCAAGATCTGGCGCTGCTCGTTCATGATCACGGCGTAGGTGTCCACGGCCTCAAGGACCGCCTTGGCCACGAGATCCCCGAGGCAGAGGTCGGCCTGCCCAGCCACCTCCTTGGGCGTCGCTCGTCCCGGCGGAACAGAGGGGGATTCCTGCTCACGCGGAAGCCTGTCCTCTTGCATGGGTGCCTCGTGCCACGAGTATGCCCTGGAGGCTCTCAGGAAAAAACCATTCTCTACCGAGGGGTCAGAGCCGGAGCAACTGCCAGCCCAGACGGAGGATCAGGGCGGTCACCACGCCGATGAACACCCCCCGAACCCAGCCGCTCCCCTTGTTCAGGGCCACATGGGCGCCCAGGTAGCCGCCCACCCCATTGGCGGCGGCCATGCCCAGGGCGACCGAAGGGAGCCAGCTCCCCTGCCCGACAAAGAGGACCATGGCCGTCAGGTTCGAGGCCCAGTTCACGCTCTTGGCCAGGGCCGAGGCCCGCAGGAAGTCCGAGCCCAGCACAGCCACGAAGAGAAAAATCAGCACCGATCCCGTCCCCGGCCCAAAGAAGCCATCGTAGAACCCCAGGGCCAGGGCGATGAGAGCCGCCAGTCCGCGCCGGTGGTTGAGGCCATAACGCGGGGCATGCAGCTGGCCCAGGTCCGGCTTCAGCAGGATGAAGGCCAGCATGGCCACCAGGAGGCCCAGCATCACCGGCCGCAAGAAGTCGCCGTGTACCCGGTAGGTGAGCCAGACCCCGACGGAGGCCCCCAGCCCCGAGGCCAGGACCGGCCCCACCATCTCCCGCCAGGCGAGGGTCCCGGACCGCAGGAACTTCCCCGCCGCCATGCTTGAACCCGCCACCGCGACGACCTTGTTGGTGCCGAGCAGGGTGGGCAGCGGCGTACCCGCCGGCAGGGCCAGCATGAGCGCGGGCACCGTGATCAGCCCGCCGCCGCCCACAATGGCGTCGATGAAGCCCGCCAGCAGCGCGGCGAGCATGAGCAGGAGCAGGACGGGAAGGCTGGGCACCGGGGGCGATCAGACTTTAAGAATCTCCACTTCCTTGTGCTTCATGGCCTCGTCGATCTCTTTGATGTGGGCGTCCGTGAGCTTCTGGATGTCTTCGAGGGTCTTCTTGGCCAGGTCCTCGGAGATGTGGCCTTCCTTGAGCTTTTCCAGCTTCTTGACGTCCTCGTTGGCATCGCGGCGGATGTTGCGCACGCCGGTCTTGATCTCCTCACCCAGGCGGTGCAGCACCTTCACCAGGTCTCGGCGGCGCTCCTCCGTGAGCATGGGAATGGGCAGGCGGATCACGTTGCCGTCATTGGAGGGGTTGATGCCCAGGTCGGACTTGAGGATGGCGGTCTCACAGGCCTTGATGGCGCTCTTGTCGAAGGGTTGCACCACCAGCATGCCGGCCTCAGGCACCGAGACCGTGGCCATCTGGTTCAGCGGCACCGTGGAGCCGTAGTAGTCCACGTGGACGTTGTCCAGGATGCTGGCGTTGGCGCGGCCGGTGCGGATGGTGGCCATCTCCTTCTTGAGGGCCTCCACGGACGAATGCATGCGGCGCTTGGTCTCCTGCAGGATGGCGTCGGTTGTCTGGGCGGTCATGGGCACCTCGAGAACTCGGGAAGGCTTCCTTTATACCTCAGGATGGCTCTGGTTCCATGCGAGGTAAGCAGCGGGGGACAGCCCAAGCACCCCGTCGCGGATGCTCTCGGGGAAGTGCGACAGATTTCCTGAGACAAGTACCGCCCCGGTGCCATCTTGGAGGCACGTGGTAAAATACCCCCATCTCCGGAGGCCCTCATGCACACCTTCCACCTGCTGGCTCCCCTGGTGTCCCTGGCGCTGGCTGCGGCACCTGCCACCACCGAGATGGCCCTCACCAGTGCCGATGGCTTTGCCCTCAAGGGCACCCTCACCCTGCCCGCCGCCAAGGGCAAGGTCCCCGTGGTGATCCTGGCCCATGAGTTCCGCACGGACCGCGCCGGCTGGGCCCCCTTGGCCGAGCGGCTGGCGGCCCGGGGCATCGGCACCCTGGCCCTGGACCTCCGCGGCCACGGCGCCAGCACCCTGAAGGGCGCTGCGCAGCTGACGGTTTCCAGCGACTTCATGGCCTCCGCCAAGGCTGTTGGTTTTGACGCCATCCCCGCGGACCTGGTCCAGGCCGCGGCCTGGCTGCGCAGCCAACCCGGCGTGGACGGCCGCCGCATCGGTCTCGCAGGGTCGAGCGTGGGCGCCTTTGCGTCGCTCCTGGCTGCTCCGCAGGTGAAGCCCGTGGCCATCCTCTGCCTCAGCCCCGCAGGCACCGGCGTCTTTGGCGAGGGCGCCCGCGAGAAGCTCAAGAGCGCTGTGCTGCAGGCGCAGGTCTCAACGCTGGTGCTGGCCGCTGCCGACGACAAGGACGCCTTCGAGAACGCCAAGGCCCTGGCGGGTTTGCCGGGTGTGGCTGTGAGCCTGGCCGAGGGCAAGGCCCACGGCTTCGCCTTCTTCCAGGAGCGGGCCGACCTCATGGCCGTGTTCTTCGGCGAATACCTCACCTACCACCGCACTGGACAGAAGTACGTCAAACCCGAGGCCGAAGCCACCAAGCCTGCCGCCGAGGCCGCCAAGTAGCCTCGGTCCACCGGGAGGGACCCATGAATTGGGCCAAAGCCACCCTGGCCGTGCTGCTCCTGTTGGGGCTCGCCGCCTGTAGCGGCCCCCGGCGCCTGGAGACGAGTCTGGGTGGACGCCCCGTGGAGGATCTGCGCGCCACGGCCACCAAGGTCGAGGGCCGGTGGCAGTGCGACCTGCAGCTGCCCCTCGGCGTGTGGCGCGTCGAGACCCGGGAAGCCCAGGACGTGGAGATGATCTCGGCCAAACCAAGGGCGACCCTCCGCTGGAAGGTCGCCCCAGATCGCTGGTCCCAGCAGGACCGGCCCTTCATGTTTGACTTGGTGGGCGAAGGCGGACTGCGCCTCTCCCTGGCCGTGCGCTACCCGAACGCCCTGCCGGGCCAGAACCTGGTGCTGAACGTCTTCCGGGCTCTGGCCGGCGGATGACCGGATTCCTAGTGGAACTGCTGGGACTCGGTGGAGCCCACCAGGGCCAGCGTCGAGGCCAGCCCGCCGCTGATGGCCTGGGCCACTTCATCGAAGTAGCCGGTGCCGACTTCGCGCTGATGCTTCGTGGCGGTGTAGCCACGCTCTTCAGAGGCAAACTCCGCTTCCTGCAGCCGCGAGTAGGCGGTCATGTGCTCGGTCCGGTAGGCGTTGGCCAGCTCGAACATCCCGTGGTTGAGGCTGTGGAAGCCCGCCAGGGTGATGAACTGGAACTTGTAGCCCATGGCGCCCAGCTCCTGCTGGAAGGTGGCGATCTCCGCGTCCGACAGCTTCTTCTTCCAGTTGAAGGAAGGCGAGCAGTTGTAGGCGAGCAGCTTGCCGGGGAACTCG
>CAIRAS010000265.1 GCA_903876615.1 uncultured Holophagaceae bacterium | reverse complement strand
CTGACGCCGACTGCATCATGTTCTACGGCTGGGGCGACGTGCTCAGCTACGACCGCTTCACCGAGGGCCTCGACGCCGAGCTGGCCCAGGCCCAGCAGCGGCAGACCCGCGACCTCTTCCGCCTGGCGGAGTCCCCGCGCTGCCGCCACCAGGCCCTGCTGGCCCACTTCGGCGAGCGCATGGAGCCCTGCGGCACGTCCTGCGAGTGCTGCGACGGCTCGGACCCCCTGGCCGCCGCGCCCGCGCCTGGCAAGGCCAAGCGCGGCTCGCCCCGGGGCAGCCGCCCCTCGCTGACCCAGGTCCCGGTGGAGGGCGAGGAAGCCCTCTACCTCGAGCTGAAGGCCCTGCGCAAGCGGCTCGCGGATGCCAAGGGCGTCCCCGCCTACGTGATCTTCAGCGATGCCACCCTGCAGCAGATGGCCCGCTTCCAGCCGGCCACTGAGGCCGAGTTCCTGGCCCTGAGTGGCGTGGGGCCGAAAAAGCTGCAGCAGTATGGGGAAAGTTTCCTCCGCCTGCTGGCTCCGCCCCCGCGCTGAAGGGCCCTGGACATCTGTCACAACCCGGAAAAGCCCCGATTGATACATAACGGTTTACCAGGCGGAGCGGCATCGCCGTCTTGCGGACTTCCTGGGAGGAAATTAGGGTAAGGAAAGACATTTCACACTCAAGTGTCATTGGTATCAACCCCATCGCAGAGGTGAGTTTATGAGTATGGGAGAACGCGTCAGAGACCTGACCCGCCTGGCCTTCCAACTGGGCAATAACTGGATAACCCTGACAGGCGCGGCCCTGACCACCAGCTCGGCCTTCGTGCTGGTCTGGTTCTGGTTCATGGAGCTCACCAGCCCGCGCTCGGTGCACCCCTACGCGGGCATCCTGCTGTTCCTCATCCTGCCCGCGCTCTTCGTCGCCGGGCTGGTGCTCATCCCCCTGGGCATCCTGCGGATCCGCCGCCAGCGCAGGCTCGCCGGCGAAGCGCCGCAGCCCCTGCAGGCCGTGGACTTCAAGCAGCCCGCCGTGCGTCGGCTCCTCACCCTCATCGGCATCCTCACCTTCATCAACGTCAGCATCATGGGCACCGCCGGCCTCAAGAGCGTGGAATACATGGACTCGAACCAGTTCTGCGGCCTGACCTGCCACACGGTCATGAGCCCGGAATACACCGCCTTCCTGGGTTCGCCCCACTCCCGCGTGGGCTGCGCCCAGTGTCACATCGGCCACGGCGCCCCCGCCCTGGTCCGGGCCAAGATCTCCGGCACCCGCCAGCTGTTCGCGGTGGCCTTGGGCACCTACTCGCGCCCCATTCCCAGCCCCGTCGAGCACCTGCGTCCCGCCCGCGAGACCTGCGAGCAGTGCCACTGGCCGCAGAAGTTCACCAACGACAAGCTGATCGTCCGGACCCACTTTGCCGATGACGAGGCGAACACGGCTTCCACCAGCATCCTCCTGCTGAAGATCGGTGGGCACACGCCCAACGGCACCACGGGCATCCATGGGCGGCACCTCGACGCCATGGAGCGCATCAGCTACATCACCACGGACCGCCGCCGCCAGGAGATCCCCAAGGTCATCTACCGAGACGACAACGGCCAGACGGTCGAATACGTGACGGACGAGTTCAAGAACCTCTCGAAGGAGAAGCTCGACAAGGCCACTACCCGGGGGATGGACTGCATCGACTGCCACAACCGCCCCACCCACGCCTTCCAGCTGCCGGACCGGGCCATGGACAAGATGCTCGTCGAGAAGCGGATTAGCACCGAGCTGCCCTTCATCAAGAAGAAGGCCGTCGAGCTGCTGAAGGTGGACTACGTTGACCAGAAGGACGCAGCCGCCAAGATCCCCGTGGCCCTGGCCGAGTACTACCGGAACACCTACCCCGAGATCTTCAAGCACAAGCGGGCCCAGGTGGACGCCGCAGGCGAGGCCGTCAAGGCCATCTACCTCCGCAACGTGTTCCCCGAAATGAAGATCACCTGGGGCACCCACCCCAACAACATCGGGCACGAAGAGGCCGTGGGCTGCTTCCGTTGCCATGACGGCAGCCACACCTCCGCGGACGGCCGGACCATCAAGGGCGACTGCGACACCTGCCATACGATCCTGGCCCAGGACGAGAAGGACCCGAAGATCCTCAAGACCTTCGGATTGTAGGTATGGAACGGCAGGGCGCGGTCATCCAGAATGACGGAATGACTGCCCCCGCCCTTCCCCTGATTGCCATCGACGGTCCGTCCGGTGTGGGTAAGTCCACCACTGCGCGACGGGTCGCCGAGCGTCTGGGCTGGTACTACCTCGACACCGGGGCCATGTACCGCGCCGCCGCCCTGGCCGTCCAGCGGGCCGGGATCATCCTGGCCGACCGCCCGGCTCTGGAGGCCCTCCTGCAGGCCCTGGACCTCAGCCAGGAGGGTACCCGCATCTTCCTCGCGGGCGAGGATGTCAGTGAGGCGATCCGCAGCCAGGCCATTACCCAGCTCGTGACTCCCGTCAGCGCGGATGGCCGCGTGCGAGAGGTGCTGGTGGACCAGCAGCGCCGCATCGGGGCCCGGGGCCACTGGGTCGTGGATGGGCGGGACATCGGCACCGTGGTCTTCACCGGGGCCTGCTGCAAGGTCTTCCTCACGGCAAGTCCCGAGGCCCGCGCCCAGCGGCGCTTCCTGGAGCTCCAGGCCAAGGGCCAGTCCCCCGACCTGGGGGAGGTGCTGCAGGATCTCCAGCGCCGCGACCTGGCTGACAGCACCCGGGCCGTGGCCCCCCTCCGCCGGGCCGACGATGCCGAAGAGCTGGACTCCAGCACCATGAGCCTCGACCAGGTCGTGGACTGGATCGTGGCGCGGCACCAGACGCATCCCTGAGCTCAACCCGCGATTGAGAAATGCAAATCGATACTAGCCGAGCAGGCTCTCGATCCGCCGCCAGGAGCCCAGGTTGGCCACCTCGGTGAAGCCGGCCTTCTTCAGGATCGCGACGCCGGAGCCGCTGCGGGCACCGGACTCACAGCAGACCAGCACCGGGCGAGCGCGGTCCAGCTCCTTGGCCCGGGCCTCCAGCTGATCCAGGGGGATGTTGATGGCGCGGCCATGGCGCGCCCCCTTGAACTCGCCCTTGGTGCGCACGTCCACAATCTGACCGCCCTTCGCCAGCAGGACCTTCAGGTCCCCCACGGGTGCGGTGCGGCGGCTCCAGAGCAGGTAGCCCACCGCGGCGATGGGAATGAGGTAGATCCAGTAGTCGACCATCAGGTTCTCCCCCCAAAAGCCCACAGCAAGCCCATGAAGGCCCCGTAGCCGATGCCCCGGATGGGGGTGGCCGTCAGAGGGCAAGAGCCCGTGCTGCAGCCCACCAGGCGGTGCCAGCCGTAGCCGAGCGCGCCACCCACGAGGAGGCCCAGGGCGAAGCGGATGGCTGTGGCCTTCATCGGGAGCACCCCACGCCGGCCCCTTCGGGCACGCCCAGCTTCTTCAGGATGGTGGACATCAGGCACCAGTTGGTGAGGCCGCTCTGAAGCAGGTTGGCGCCCACGAAGACGGTGAACCAGATCCAGTTGGGGTTGTGGAACTTCGCCAGGGCGAGGCTCCCGAGGATGAAGGCGCCAGCGACGGTGTGCACAATGCGATCGACATTCATGGAGGGCTCCTAAGGTTCAACGCTGAGGTTGGACGCCTCGCGCTGGAGGTCCGCGGCGCGGCCTCGGCGAGCGACGAGGTAGTAGAGGACGGGAATGGAAGGGACAGACAGCAGGGTGGCCGCCACCGAGCCCGCCATGAGGCTGATGGCAAGGCCCTGGAAGATGGGATCGGCCAGCATGACCAGGGAGCCCACGATCACGGCCGCAGCCGTGAGCAGGATGGGGCGGAACCGCACCACGCCGGCCTCTTCGACCGCCAGGGCCAGGGGCATGCCCTCACGCAGCTTCAGCTCGATGAAGTCAACCAGGATGATGCTGTTGCGGACGATGATGCCCGCCCCGGCGATGAAGCCGATCATGCTGGTGGCCGTGAAGAAGGCTCCCAGCAGGCCGTGAGCCGGGATGATGCCAATGAGCGACAGGGGGATCGGAACCAGGATCACCCAGGGGATCTCGAAGCTCTCGAACCAGCCCACCACCAGCACGAAGATCAGCACCAGCACGGCTGCAAAGGCCATGCCCAGGTCCCGGAAGACCTCCAGGGTGATGTGCCACTCGCCGTCCCACTTCAGGGCCAGGGACTCGGTGTTTTCGGGATGGGCCAGGCCCAAGCGCGGCACGGGAGCGCCGGCCGTGCCCTTCATGGCGTCGATCTTCTTATTGAGCGCCGCCAGGGCGTACACCGGGCTTTCGATGGCACCGGCCAGGTCGGAGAACACATAGGTTACGGGCATCAGGTTCTTGTGCATGATGGTTGCTTCTTCCAGGCCCTCTTTCACGGTGACCAGTTCCCTGACGGGCACCATACCCCGGGCACCAGGAACCGTGAGCTGAAGGATCTGGTCCAGCCGCTGCCGCTTCTCAGGGGCAAGCTGCACCACAACAGGAACCTGGCTGGAGCCGCGCAGCACATGGAACGTGCCGGCGTTATGGCCGTAGCCCGCCAGGTAGAGGGTCTGGATCACGTGAGCGGGGGCCACGCCGTGGAGGGCAGCCTTCTCCCGGTCCAACACGAGGCTGATCTTCGGGGTGGTGGCGTTGAGGGTGGAGTCCACGTCCACGATGCCGTCCACGCTCTTGAAGGCCCCGAGCACCTCCGTCGCAAGACGGGTCCGCTCGGCTTCGGTGGGACCATAGACTTCGGCCACGATGGTGTCCATGACCGGCGGTCCGGGCGGAATCTCCACCAGCTTCATCCGAGCCCCAGCGGGCTTGGAAAGCTTCTCCAGCTCGGGGCGGAGGCGGACGACGATCTCGTGGCTCTGCTCCTTGCGGTCGTGCTTGGAGACCAGGTTCACCTGGACGTCCACCATCTCCGCCTCCTGGCGGAGGAAGCTGTGGCGGACCATGCCCACGAAGGTGAAGGGGGCGGCGTCGCCCGCATAGACCTGCACATCCTTGACGGTGGGTTCCTTCAGCAGGCGGCGGGCAATGTCCTGACCCACGGCCACGGCATCTTCCTTCGGGGTGCCCGCCGGCAGATCCAGCTGCACCATAAACTCCGATTTGTTGTCGAAGGGCAGCATCTTGACCTTGACCACCCCCAGGCCCACTAGCGACATGGCACCGATGAGCAGCACCACCACACCGGCAAAGGAGACCCAGCGGACGGTGGGCTTGAACAGCAGCGCGCGAATGACTTTTCGGTAGAGGGCAGAGAGCTTGGTGTCCGGTGCCACCTCGGGGTTCTTGTCCTGCCAGTCGTGGACCGGTTCCGGCGCCTGGTTGTCAGGAGTCGCGGGGTGCAGCCCAGACTCGTCGATCTCCGGCAGGTGGGCTTCCTTCTTGAATAGGATCAGGCTCGCCCAGGGGCTGATGACGAAGGCGATGACCAGGCTGAAGATCATGGCCACGCTGGCGCCCACGGGAATGGGCCGCATGTAGGGGCCCATGAGCCCGCGCACAAAGGCCATGGGCAGGATGGCCGCGATCACGGCGAAGGTGGCCAGGATGGTGGGGTTGCCCACCTCATCCACGGCCTCGATCACCACGGTGGCGAAGCTCTTGCGATGCCCCGGCAGGTGCATGTGCCGGTGGATGTTCTCCACCACCACAATGGCGTCGTCCACGAGAATGCCGATGGAGAAGATCAGGGCGAACAGCGTGACCCGGTTCAGCGTGTAGCCGAACAGGTAGGTGATGAGCAGCGTGAGGGCCAGGGTCACTGGCACAGCCACGCCTACCACCACGGCACTGCGCCAGCCCATGGCCAGGAAGATCAGGGCGATGACGCTGAGGGTCGCGATGAGCAGATGCTCGATCAGCTCGTTGGACTTGTCGCCGGCGGTCTCGCCGTAGTTGCGCGTGACCGTGACTTTCAGGTCGCGGGGAATGAGGTTGCCCCGCAGGGCCTCCACCTTGGTCAGCACCTGCTCGGCCAGGGCCGTGGCATTGGTGCCTGCCCGCTTGGAGAGGGTGACGCTGACGGCGGGCTCAAAGCCCGTCTGTCCAGCTCCGGCAAAGAGCACAATGGGCGGCTCGGATTCCGGCGCATCCACCACCCGGGCCACATCGGCCAGGTAGATGGGCTTCTGGTTGCGGACGCCCACCACCAGCCGCTTCAGCTCCGAGGCCTGCAGGATGTAGCCCGTGGCCTCGAGCTCTGTGCGCTTGCCATGGTCGATCAGCGCGCCCGCAGGCAGCTGGGCTTCGGCGGCCTGAAGGGCGGGCTGCAGCTCGGCGATGGTGAAGTTGAGGGCCCGCAGACGGTCGGGATCAGGCTCGATGCGCACCATCCTCCGGGCACCGCCGCTGACCTTCACCTGGGCCGTGCTGGGGACATCGGAGAGCTCCCGGGCCAGCACCTCGCCCAGGGTCCGAAGCTGGCCGGGGGCCTGCCCCTCCCCGTGCAGGGTGAGCACCAGGAACGGAACATCGTCAATGGTCTGCAGCTTGATGATGGGCTTCATGGCCCCGGGCGGCAGCATCTGGGGATTGGCCGCCAGCTCCTGGTGGATCTTCACCAGGCTGGGCTCCTGGGGCTCGTTCACCTTGAACCGCACGGTGATGAGCGCCATGCCGGGCCGGCTCATGCTATAGAGGTACTCCACCCCGGGAATGCCCCAGAGGGCGCGCTCGAGGGGCGCGGTCACCTGGCTCTCGACCTCCTTGGGGCTCGCGCCCGGGTAGGGCACGTAGAGATCGACCATGGGCACGATGATCTGGGGTTCCTCTTCCCGCGGCGTCAGCACCACGGCGAGGAGGCCCAGGATCAGCGACGCGCCGACGATGAGGGGGGTCAGCTTGCTGCGCAGGAAGCTTTTGGCCAGGCTCCCGGCCAGGCCCAGCCGGGGCTGCTCACTTGCCATGGCTCACCCCGCTGGACAGCTCGATGGGCTGGCCGTCCTGGAGAGACCCGGGCTTATCGATGACCTGCTCGCCGGCCTTCAGGCCGGACCGCACGGACAGATAGCTGCCACTACCTTCACCCAGGGAGAGCCAGCGCAGCTCGGCGTGACCCTCCTTGGCGATGAACACACCCGTGAGCTCCCCGCGCTGCACCAGGGCCGTGCGGGGCACGGACAGCCCCGGGACGGCCGGGAGGCCGGGCACCAGCAGGCGGGCGAAGGAGCCCTGCCGAAGTCCCTTGGGCTTGAGCACCTTGGCCCGCACGGTTCCCTTGTGGCTGGTGGCGTCGCCACCGGGGGCCAGCGCGGTGATCTGGGCCTCGCCCTGGATCCCCTCCGTCTCGAACTTCAGCCGGGAGCCAGTCTTCAGGCCCTTGGCTTCCTCCTCCGACAGACTCGCGACCAGCTCCTGCTCGCCGTCGCCCACCAGCTCCAGCAGGGGCATGCCGGGACCGACGAAGTCGCCTTCGTTTACCTTGCGGGACTGCACGACGCCCGAGAAGGGCGCCCGGATCTGCGTGTAGGCGATGTTCGCCTTCAGGGCGGTGACGCCGGCCTGGGCCTGGGCCACCTGGGCCTGGGCCTGCTCCAGCTCCGAGAGGGTGCTGGCCTTCTGGGCCTGCAGGGCCAGGATGCGCCGGTGGTGGGCCTCCACGACGGCCAGGCCGGTCTCGGCGGCCTTGAGCTGACCCTGGAGATCCTCGTCGCCCAGGGCCACCAGGAGGGCTCCCGCGGCCACGCGCTGGCCCTCCTGGACCAGGACACGACGGACCTGGGCCGCCATGCGGGTCGCGATCATGGCCGTGCGGGTGGACTGGAGCGTAGCCGCCACCCAGGCGCCGCCCTCCGGCGAGCCCTGGGCCACCAGCGAGACGGCCACCTTGGGCAGCTCCTTCGCCGAGGCAGGAGCTTCCTTGTGGCCGCAGGCCAAGGTTCCAAGCAGGGTGCCGGCCAGGGTCAGGGAGAACAGGACGGTCTTCATGGATTCACTCCTTCAATGGGATTACCCGTGGCCAGAGCAAGGCCGGCGCGACTGACGCGAAGGTCGAACAGACTTTGGAGGATGAGGGTGCGGGCGCCCTGGATGGCGGCTTCCGCATCGAGCACCTCGATGAGGGGAGCGAGGCCCTCGCGGTGCCGGGCCTCCCGCAGGCGCTTGGCTTCCTCGGCGGCGGCCAGGGCTTCCTTGGCCGCTGTGTGCTTGGCCTGCGCGGCGATCACGGACTCCCGGGCCACGCGGACTTCGTGCTCGGCTTGCTGCTGCTTGAAGTTGCGCATCTCGATGGCAGCCCGCTCCTGGGCGCGCGCGGCCTTGGCCTTGGCCGCGTCGGGGGCGGAGAAGACCTTCCACTTCACGCCGACCCCAGCCCAGGTCCAGTTGCCCTTTTCGGACCAGGAGTGGTGCAGCGTGCCCGCGCCCAGCTCGAGGCCGACCTCCGGGAGGAGGCTGCCCCGGGCGGCCTTGGCGCCTTCCCCGGCGGCCTTGGCCTGCAGGTCTGCGGCGACCAGGTCCCCGCGGAGGGGCGCACCCTGGGTCGCGGTGGGAGCCGTGGGCTCCAGAGAGGTGGCCAGCGGACCCTCCACCGGACCGGTGCCCGTCAGAAGGCCCAGACCCGAGCGGGCCGAGCGGACCTGCTTGATGACCTCAGCCTTCTGGGCGTCCGCCTGGGCGTGGAAGGCTTTGAGGCGCTGCAGCTCCGATTCAAGCATGAGCCCCTGCCCGACCCGGGCCCCGACGAAGTCCTCCAGGCCCTGGATCCAGGTGCGGGTATCGTCCACCCACTTCAGGGCCTGCTCCGCCACCTGGGTGCCGAAGTAGGCCTCCACCACCAGCTGCGCCGTCTCCTGCTTGCGGCGCTCCTGGCTGGCCAGCTCCGCCTGGGCCAGGTATTCCCCCGCGCGCTTCGCGGCGGTCAGGCGGCCACCGGTGTAGAGGGGCTGCTGCACCACCGCCGAGCCGCCGTAGGCGCCGACGGCATCGGGGTGATTCAGGGTGACCGGGTTGAAGTCAGCGGCCCCGATGCGGGCCTGGTTCAGCTTGATGCCGAAGGCCATCATCGGCTCGTTGGTGCGGATCCCGTAGGCATTCAGCGTGAGGGAGGGCAGGCGGAGATCCCGGTAGCCCTCGGCTTCCGCCTGCCGCGTCTCCACCATGGCCTGGCCTGCCCGCAGCCCCGCCTGGTCTGTCCAGGCCTTCCGGATGAACTGGGCCACGGTCAGGGGTTCCTGGGCCATGCCGAGGCTCGCGCCGGCCGCCAGCAGTCCCACCAGAGTCGATATTCTTTTAATACTCATAAAGGAATACTCCTGGGCAAAAAAACCGGGGCCGAGGCCCGTGGTCTTCCTTACTTCAAGGCTTTGTAGATCACCCGCGCCCGGTCACTCACATGACCGCAGACCAGGTCGCAGAGGTCCCCCACCAGGGGCATGACGGGGGCGAAAAAGACGGCGTTGCCTTCGGGTTCCCGGCTCACCAGGCCCACCCGCACCAGGCAGGCCAGGTGCTTGGAGGCATTGGCCTGAGAGAGCCCGGCGGACTCTGCCACAGCCCCCTGGCTGAGCGGCTCCTTCGAGTCAAGCAGGGACCGCAGGATCTTCAGGCGGGAGGCGTCCCCCAGGGCGCTGAAGAGGCCACTGACTTCGTCGATCATGGGATTGCTGAGCTGGTGGTTCACGGAATCAACTCCATGCGACTATGTTCATTCAGTTTTGACTATTGTCAAGTCCAAAAAAACCGCCAACTGTCCCTAAGGAACTGTATACCCATCGGAGCATCAAGCTACCAAGCTTTCCATGGCACTGGCAATTCAGAGGAGGAACGTGACGGAGGTCATGCCCGAGGGGCAGAGTTGGTAGGCTGATAGAGGAGACTTCCGTGGACGACCTGGACCTGCGCGCTGCCAAGATCCGCCTGCTGTGCACCGACATCGACGGCGTGCTCACCCCGGGCGCCCTGACCTATGGCCGGGAACCGGGCCACACGAAGGACTTCCACGTGCGCGACGGCGCGGCCACCAAGTGGCTGCAGCGGGCGGGCATTCCCGTGGCCTTCATCTCCGGCCTGGACGCCGCGGCCACCCGGCACCGGGCCGAGGACCTGGGGGTGGAGGACTGCTTCGCGGGACACCTGGACAAGCTGCCCGTGTTGGATCAGCTCTGCGCGAAATACGGCCTGACTTATGACCAGGTGGCCCACCTGGGCGATGACCTGCCGGACCTGCCCCTGCTCTCCCGGGTAGGACTGGCCTGCTGCCCTTCGGATGCCGCCCCCGAGGTGAAGGGTGCCTGCCACTGGGTGGCAGAGATCCCTGGCGGACTTGGCCTGCTGCGGCTGGTGGCCGAACGGATACTCAAGGCCCAGGGTCGCTGGGCCGACACCGTGGGCAAGTACGGGGCCTGAGATGAAACCGATTGCCGTCCTGCTCATCACCGCAGCCCTCAGCCTCTCGGGCCAGGACGCCGCCTTCGGGGTCCGCGTCCACGGCCTGCAGCCCATGGGCGACCTGAAGGATCTGACCAACAACCAGGTCGGGCTGGGAGCTGCAGTCTTCATCTCCATCCCCCACAGCGGCGGGCTGGTGCTGCGCCCCGTCCTGGGCATGCAGTACATCCCCCAGGGCAACACGACGGGCCTGCCCGGCACCAAGACCGCGGTGACGACCGTGGACCTCATGCTGGACCTGCTGTGGTTTCCGAACGAGGACCCGGACCACGGGCCCTACCTCGTCGGCTCCGTGGGCGGCCAGCAGTGGCGGTTGACCGCCAACGGCACCACCCCTTCCACCCAGTCCGCGACCCGCCTGGGACTCGGCGGAGGTCTGGGCTACCAACTCTCGCCCCGCCTGGGGGTCGAGGCCCGAGGCTTCTGGAGCCCGGTGGAACAGAACCTCAAGGCCACGGGGCTCATCATCGGCGCCACCCTGAGGTTCTGAGCCCTCAGCGGCTCGAGTGGGCGTTGAACCCCGCGGTGCGCAGCTTCTGACCCTGGGTCTCGTCATCCGGGATGATGAACTCCACCTCCACCGGGGTGTAGAGCCGGCGCTGCAGGTCCATGACCAGGGGGGGGCCACCGGTCTGCGCCACCAGGCGGCCGGGGTAAAGGTAGACACTACCTTGCGGTTGAAACAGCATGGCTACTCCTGTAGCCCATTAGATAAAAATCTGCACCCAAGTGAAATACGCTTGATTGATTACCCATTAATGGGTATTCCCCCGCGCCTGGGGAGGTCCCAGCAAGCGCTTGCAGAGGTCCCACTACCGGCTGGAGCCCGCCACCAGCGCAGCCGCCAGCTCGTTGTGGCGCTGCCGGACCGGCTCCAGCTCGAAGGCCACCAGGCGGCCCTGCCGGACACGGACCACGCCATCCACGATGGTGAAGGCCGCCGGGGCGGGGGCGCAGAGCAGCAGCGCTCCCACGGGATCGTGGACCGCGCCGCCGGCGAAGCCCAGGGCGTCGAGGTCGAAGAGGGCCAGGTCCGCGCACAGGCCCGGGGCCAACTGGCCGATATCGCTGCGCCCCAGCACCCGGGCGCCGCCCCGGGTCGCGAGTCGGAGCGTGTCCCGTACGGTCATGGCGCCCGGCCCCCGGTCGCAGCCGTAGGGCTCCGCGGCGATGCCCACCCGCTGCAGCAGCATGGCCATGCGCGCCTCGGCCACCATGTGTGCGGCGTCGTTGCTGGCACTGCCGTCCACGCCGAGACCCACGGGCACGCCCGCGTCGAGCATGGCGCGCACCGGGGCGATGCCCGAGGCCAGGCGCATGTTGGACGAGGGGCAGTGGGCCACGCCGGTGCCCGTGGCAGCAAAGCAGGCCTGGCCCGCCGCGTCGAGCTTGACGCAGTGCGCATGCCACACGTCCGCGCCCACCCAGCCCAGCTCCTCCGCATACTGCGCAGGCGTGCAGCCGAACTTCTCCCGGGAGTAGGCCACGTCGTGGTCGTTCTCGGCCAGGTGCGTGTGCAGCCGCACGCCCCGCTGCCGCGCAAGCAGCGCCGTCTCCCGCATGAGCTCGCGGCTCACGGAGAAGGGCGAGCAGGGCGCCAGGGCGATCTGCAGCATCGAGCCCGGCGCAGGGTCGTGGTAGCGCGCGACCAGCCGGTCCATGTCGGCGAGGATGTCGGCTTCACGCTCCACCACCGAGTCCGGCGGCAGGCCGCCAGCGCTCTGGCCTACGCTCATGGCCCCACGGGTGGCGGTGAAGCGCATGCCGGCGAGGCGGGCGCCATCGATGCTGTCGTCCAGGCGGCAGCCGTTGGGGAACAGGTAGAGGTGATCGCTGGTGGTGGTGCAGCCGGACAGCAGCAGCTCCGCCATGGCCACCTGGGTGGACACCCGGAGCATCTCCGGCGTGAGCCCCGCCCAGATGGGGTACAGGCCCCGCAGCCAGGTGAACAGCTCCGCGTCCTGCACCGCAGGGATCGCCCGCGTGAGGGACTGGAACATGTGGTGGTGGGTGTTCACGAACCCCGGCAGTACCAGGTGGCCCCGGGCATCGATGACCTCGTCCGCAGTGGCGGGCAGCGTCTCAGCGGGGCCGATCGCCTCGATGCGGTTGCCGCGGATGAACACGGAGGCCCCCTGCAGCTCCCGTCCCGCGTCGTCCATGGTGGCCACACAGGTGGCGTCACGGAGCAGGAGGGTGCGGCCGGCGGGCTCGGACATGGCCTACTCGAACACCACGGTCTTGTTGGCGTAAGTGAGCACCCGGTGGTTCAGGTGCAGACGCACGGCCCGAGCGCGGGCGAGGCGCTCCATGTCCTTGCCCTTGCGCACCAGATCCTCGGCAGTGTCGCGGTGGCTCACGCGGACAACATCCTGCTCGATGATGGGGCCCGCATCCAGGTCCTCGGTGACGAAGTGCGCCGAGGCGCCGATGATCTTCACCCCCCGGGCGTGGGCCTGGTGGTAGGGCTGGGCCCCGGCGAAGGCGGGCAGGAAGCTGTGGTGGATGTTGATGACGTCCGGAAAGGCCCGCAGGAAGTCCCCGCTGAGCACCTGCATATACTTCGCCAGGATCACCAGGTCCACCCGCTCGCGGCGCAGCAGCCCCAGCAGCTGCTGCTCCTGTTCGGCCTTGGTGGCGGCGGTGACGGGGAAGACGTGGAAGGGCAGGCCCAGGGGCGCCACGTGGCGGCGCAGCAGGTCGTGGTTGCTGACCACGCAGGCGATCTCGGCGCCCAGCTCGCCGGCTTGGTGGCGCCAGAGCAGGTCCAGCAGGCAGTGCTCCTGACGGCTGCACCAGATGGCGATGCGCGGCACCACATCCGAGAAGTGCAGCTCCCAGTGGCCGCCCATCGGATCGGCCACGGCCGCCAGCTCCTGCCGGAGCAGGACCCGGCCTGCGGCGTCGGAGTCGTCCTCCCACTCGATGCGCCCCAGGAAGCGACCTGCCTGCAGGTCCGAGTGGTGGTCCGAGTCCACGATGTTGCCGCCGCGTTCGAAGACGAAGGTCGACAGACGCGCCACGATGCCCCGCTGGTCCGGGCAGGAAATGAGGAGGATGGCGGTGGGTTTGGGCATGGGGCCGGAGGATGGAAAAGCCCCCCCGACGGAGAGGGCTTCCCCCTAGGTTACACGGCCCGGCCCGGGGCCCCTCCCTCTAGTGCACGGTGCGCCAGACCCGTGGCTTGTTATAGCGCTCGACGGGGTTGCCCAGGATGGTGGCCACCTGCGCAGCGGCGACACTGCTGCCCTGACTGCCGGCAGCGGTATCGCCCCCGGCCAGGCCCCCCTGGAGCGCGCCCCGGGTGCCCAGGGCGATGAAATCCGAAGCCAGCCCCGGCCAGGTCAGCTTGAGGCCGCTGGGCGCCAGTCGGCCGGCCCGGGTATCCGTCACGATGGGGCTCATCACGTTCCCGAGGAGCCAGCTGGAGGTGGTGCCAGCCCCGCCCGAGCAGATGTCCGAAGAGGTGGGCAGGAAGGTGGCGTAGAACAGGCTCCCGGCCACCACCAGAGGCGGGTTGATCCCCTTGGCGACGAAGGCGCTGCCGGTGACGGCCTCGGGGAAGTTGACGTAGTAGCCGAAGGCGGGAGTGCCGGTCTTGGGCGCGAGGTAGTAGTTGTCGCAGCCGGGCGTGATCACCCGGAGTACTGAGCCGTCGCAGAGGTTGGTGGGCGTGGTATCCACGTTGTTGAGGGTGAAGTCCTTCAGCTGGCTGGAGGTGATGCCCTTGTCGGCGCCCGAGGCGCTGTCGAGGGCCCAGCCCCGGCTGTCCTGGCGGTCGAAGACCACGGTCAGGCGGTGCCGGGTGGGCGCGGGGTTAGTGGCGGTGATGTAACCGCTGTCCATGATGTTGTTGCGGTCCCCGCTCACCATGGCGATGCCCACCGCTGTGGGAATGGCCGAACCCGATACCGCCGCCCCGGGGAAGAGACCCACCCGGAAGGGGGCAGGCGGGGTGGTGTAGCGGGCCCCCTTGTTTGCGTTGTCGTCCTGGTAGACCTTGCGGAGCTTCCAGTCCGAGAGCTTGGAGCTGTCCTTGCGGAATCCGTTGAAGGGCGCGGCCGTGGCCACCTCTCTGGAACCCCAGGCCCAGAGGCCGCCCCGGTAGTCCAGGAAGTAGGCCCGCTGGGCCAGGCCGGAGTTGAGGACAAACTCGAAGGGCACCACGCCGGCGCCCACGGGGCCAATGGTCGTGGAGCCCCCCGCGGCGGTATCAAGGGTCAGGTCCACGGCGGCCAGGACGCTGCCGGAATAGGCATCCAGGGCCATGACCGACCGGCCGAGGAGGGTCGGCTTGGAGGCGGCATCGGGGTAGTTCGCTTCCACCTCGGGGGTGCTGAAGCCGCCCCCCAGGAAGACCGCGTCGCGCAGCTTGCCATCGGCATCCACGACCCGGCCGATGGCGGGCGGTGAGGTGGAGAACCCGAACTTCTTCAGCAGGCCTTGCACCGTGGCGAGGGTCGGCGCTCCAGAGTTGATCCGGGTGGCCGGGAAGGAGGCCGCCTCGTCCGGCACCAGCGCCCAGCGGAGGCTGGGCACGAAGGGGTTGCTCACATCCAGGGCGTAATAGCTGCGCCCCCCCTTCCCGAGGCCGAAGATGGCCACGGCGCGCTCCCCAGTCCCCTTGTCCACCAGCCCATTGCCGGACCCGCCCCCGCTGGGCGGCAGGTCCAGGTGGTAGAGGGTGGGGCTGCCGTCCACCAGGAAGCGGTGGGGCTTGCTGGAGTCTGTCAGGTAGTCCAGCTGGCCCAGGAAGTCCGTGGGCATGAAGGCCCACAGCTCCTGGACCGCCCCGGTGATGAGGCCGCTGGTCTCGGTCTTGGTGACCTCGCCGAAGGCGTGCAGCCAGCCCTGGTTGGTGCCGACCAGGATGAGCCGGAAGCGGCTACCACCCAGGGCGGCCAGATCCGCGTAGCTGCTCAGCGACTTGCTCCCCGGCGTTCCCGACGAGGTGTTCACGTCAGTCCAGTTGTATTCCAGGACCGCCGGGGCGGAGTTGATGATGTCGCCCATGATGCTGGCCCGGTTGGCCGTGGGCTTCCCACTGCCATCCAGCTTGGTGATGTCGGCCCCGGCCGCGTGCTGGAGGACGATCTTCTTCTGGGCCAGACCGGCTGGCAACGTGGCTGACAGCGAAGTGGCCACGTAGTTCTTCAGGCCCGTGGTGGCATCGTCGAAGGACGCTCCGGAGTCGGTGAAGGCCTGCAGGGCCGTGCCATTGGGGATGCGGGTGTAGAGGGTCCGGGCGGTGCCGATGGGTCCCTTCAGCAGGGCGGCGCTCGCGCTCCACATGGCGGTGCTGGCGGTCAGGGTGGTGGTGACGGCTCCGCTGCGGTCCAGGATCTGGAGGTTGCCGTTCCCTTCCTGGGTCCCGAAGGACAGGAGGTCCCCGGGCCACAGGACGCCGCCGAAGCTGGGCGGGTAGAACTGGCCCGTGTAGAGCTGACGGCCCAGGCTGGCCCCAATGAAGGGGAGGGTCGGCGTGGCGGTGGCCTGGTTGCCGGCGGCCGAGATGGCGATGCGGAAGGCGTACTCGATGTTGCTGGTGAGCCGGTCCGGGTCCGTCGCGTCGAAGAAATAGATCGCGTTGTCCCTCGCCACGCCTCGGGCGGGATACTCGGTGGGGTGCTTGGGATCGGGGATCCAGTCGTTCTTCGGGTCGATGTTGTCGATGGTCGTGCCTGCGGCCTGATCCCAGCCCCGGAAGGCATGGTAGGTGCTGAGGACCCCGCTGGAGAGCCCGGGGCGCCCCAGGAGGGCCGCCAGGAAGAGGCTGCGCTTGGGGCTCGCGGGGTTCGTGTACTGGCCGGCCAGGCTGACTCCCACGGTCATGGTGGTCACCAGATGATCCGGATTGTAGGTGACCCCGTTGCGTTGATGGATGGCAAAGGGGAGGAAGCCGGAGGGCGATCTACCGGAGGCGGTCTGACTCCGGGCCGCCAGGTAGTCCGTGCCCTTCGTGCCCAGGGAGGCGTCCGCCAGGTGGGCCGCGGCCGCGGCGAAGGTGAAGAGGTTCCAGTTGGCGCCGTCCCGGTTGACGAGGGCTGGAGTCTTGATGAGGGTCTGATTGCCCAGGAGCGCGCTGAAGGTCTCGGCGCCGAGGGTGCCCGTGACATAGGGCGTCGTCAGGTTGGGATTGCTGCCGAGGGTCGCATTGCCGTTGTTGTCGACGCCGTCCGTGAAGAGGATCAGGAAGTGCTTGCCGCACGGGGTCGGAGGGGAGCCGACCACGTCGTTGAAGACGCTGCTCGCATCGTTGAACTGGGCCAGGGTCCGGGCCATGGCATAGGTGAGGGGGGTGTCACCCGTGGCGAAGAGGCTGGCGAGGCGGCTCAGGCCCAACACGGAGTTCCCGGTGGTGGAGGTGGGGCCCTGGGCGGCCGTGTTGTTGAGCAGCGTCCAGCCCGAGTCCTGGCCGACCGGCGTGGCGTAGCTCGAGGCGCTCGCCAGGGTGGTCTTGCTGTCGTTGTTGAGGCTGGTGACCGTGCCCGCGACCGGATACCAGGTCGTGAGCGGGTCTGGCGTGGCCTCATGGACGGGATCCAGGCAGCGGAAGGCCCAGTAGACCTCCGCCTGGTGGGCCACCCAGCTCTGGACATGCGCCTTCTTGATGGCCTGCACCCGGGTGAGGGCCGGGGTCCGGTACCGGGAGGCCTCGTCGTAGATCACCCCGGCGTAGCTCCCATCCAGGTTGTAGCTGGGAACCCGGATCTGGCCCCAGGTTCCGGTGGGCCCGAAGCCCTGGCCCCAGCTCGCGCTGTCCTGGTTCTTCACCAGGGTGGCATCGACCGCATCGAAGACGATGAAGCTGCCCGCCAGGGCCGAGTCCGTGGTGTAGTTCGGGGCCAGGGCGTCCGTGCTCTGATATTTGCCGTTGAAGAGCCAGTCCACATAGGCGGGGCGGTAGGCGATGGTGGAGAGCCTGACTGAGGTATGACCGTTATATGCGTCTTGGGCTGCGTCGCCGAAGGCGGGGTAGCTGCGTGTCCTCTGGTCCACGAACTTGTAGCAGGTGTCCATTTCGAGCTGCAGGCCACTGCCGTAGGTGGTCCCGTCCTTGACCTGCCGATCCAGGATCGTGACTGAGCTCAGGGGCACCCCGGTGGAGCTCCGGTCCAGGATCTTCCAGGGGATGGGGATATCGATGGTCCGCTTGACGGATTTTCCCGTGCCATTGACCACGGTTCTTGAGACTCGCACGTGGCTGGCGGCCATGATCCAGCTGAAGACATCGTTGGCTCCTCCCCACCTCGTGCAGGTACTGGCGTCAGCGGCGGTGACCGCCGAGCCATCGGGTTTGCGCAAGGCCTGACCTCCCCATGCGGTGGTCGCAATGAGCACATTCGGGCGATCCGCGAAGGCCACATCGACCCGGGCGTCAGCGCCACCCGCGCCGCCATTGGTGCAGTAGACAGGCAGGGGGACATCCGAAATGCTGGTGGCAGAGCTCAGGGTCTTGCCTGCGTCGGTATACCCGGAAAAGATGTAGGAATTGCAGACGTTGCCCCCATCGGCCCCGGACATCCAGGTGATGCTGGTGTGGCCGGCCCCTCCCTGGATGAGGAAGTAGGTCTTGAAGATCAGCATCGCCCCCGCGGGGATGGTGCCGCCATCAAGGATGGGGGTGTTCGGCGAGGAGCTCAGCGCGACCATGATAGGGGCGAGCTGGACGTAGTCGTACTCCGAGTTGGGGCTGTGGGTCACGGTGGTGCTGGTGGCGACAAAGTCCGGGATGATGACAGTGGCCTGGGACCGGTAGGATCCAGAGCCGAGGTCTGTCCAACTCACCGGGTCCGCCCCGCTCCAGCTCACATACGGGGTGTAGGAGGCTTCGCCCTCGGCCAGGACATACTTCACGGTCACCGTCAGGGTAACGGTGGTACCGGGGGTCCAGGGACCTGCGGGACTCACCGAGATTCCGGACATGGAGGAAGTGTTGCTGTAGGCCCCCCCGGCCGTGTAGCTCGTGTGGTTGTTGGCCCCGTAGGTCGAGGAGTTGCTCACAGGAATGAGGTTGATGCTGGAGGAGCCGGCGTGCCCGGTCGCAACGACGCCCAGCGTGGGCGGCGTGTTGTTGACGACCGAGTAGTCGGACCCACCCCCACACCCACCCAGGCCGTTGGCCCCACGGCCCACCCAAGTACACGCGGGATCGTTGGTCCCCCGATGAAAGGTGGCGCTGCTGTCGGAGTTGATGGTAAACCCGCAGCTGCTGCTGGCCCCGTCCGCGCTGGCTTGGACCCAGTATCCGTTGTTGGCCGGTATCGTTGCCGTGCCGGGGGTGAGCGTGAAGACCATCTCCCGGTAAATGTCGGCGTCGGCCAGGTCCGTGTTCTGGTAGAGGGGGTGGAACATGAGGCTCTTCATGGAGGTGGAGAAGTCGAACACCGAGACGATCTCGGGCTTGGGCGATTTGCTACTGGACTGCTGGAAGAGGTCCAGGAAGTCCGTGCTGCCGGACTGAAGCTTGGGGTCCAGCTGGGCCCGCGCCGGCATCGCGGCCAGCAGGCCCAGAGCCAGTGCCAGAGCGAAGCGGAAGAGGGACTGGCGGCAATGAGCCATGGTGCTGCTCCTGAACTACTGGACGGGGGTGGAGAACCAGACTTCCTTGGCGTGGACGAAAGTCACCGGGGTCTGGGTGACCTGGGCGTCGGCGCGGGTGGCCCACAAGTCCGGGGCCTGGCGTGCCTTCCCCCCGGCCGCCGGCGCGTAGGCGCTGGCGCCCATGCCCTGGCTGGTGAGGACAATGGGCAGCTTGCCCATGCGCGTGAGGCCGAGGGTGTAGCCCTGGATGCTCCCGTCGGACGTGACCAGCTTCAGGTCCTCCAAGACCTTCCCATTGGGCGAGTAGGCGGTGGGGGATGTGGGATCGGACGAGCTGAGGTCGAAGGCCGAACCGGTCCGCGTGTCGTCCATCAGCAGCGCGGTCTTCAGGCGGACGAGCTTCTGCGCGGAGGTACCCGAGGTCGCCACCTTGCCGTTTTCCAGATCCATCCAGAAGATGGACCACCCCACTCCAGATTCAGCCACGTTGCGGGACATGCCCCCCTGGCGGCCGAAGCCCACGGTGACGATGTCGCGCAGGGCGTTCCGGGACATGCCCACGGCAGCGGTGGTGAGCAGGATCAGCAGCATGAGGGCCACGACAATGGTGATGCCCCCGGTTTCGGAGGGCCGTGGGTGGGGGGAGCCTGTGCCTGGCATGGGTGTCCTCTCAGTTCATGGCCAGGCCCGAGTGCCGGGGCACGAAGACCAGGCTCTGGGTGAAGTTCCGGTAGGCGAGGGTCTTGCCCGCGGAGGAGTACTCCGAGCGCTTGACCGCCGTGCGGGTGGTGACATCCAGCCGCACCAGGATCGGGGTGGCCCGGAACCAGCTGGCGGTGGCCCGGGTGGAGAGGACATCGGCCCGGCCCGCGGCGGCCAGCTGCGTGTCCAGCTCGGTCCGGAGCCCCAGGTCCCAGCCCGCGCTCGCACCGGAGTAGCTGGCCTTCCTCCCTGACGTCGTGAGCCCGCCCCAGCTGGAGCCGCCGTTGGCGCTGAGCAGGACGCTGAAGCCCGCCACGTCCTCGGCGATGATCTGCTGGGCCTGGGTGGGGGTGAAGGTGGTGTCGAGGTAGTTCCCCTGATCCCGCACCAGACAGGGGACGCCGTTGCTGCTGCCGGGATCCACCTTGAGGAGCTCGATCCGGTAGCGGACCATCTGCGCGGCCTGGGCGAAGAGCACCGAGCTATCCACCCGGTGTTTCTTCCCCAGGGCCACCCCCGAGGCGCCGCTGCCGGTGATGGCCGTGTTGGCGAGGGCCCCGGTCCCCACCGTGACCGTGACTTTCGTGCCGCTGACCGTCGGGGTCCCGGTGATGACGGCCGCCTCCCAGGCGTCCTTGAAGAGCAGGAGGTGGCCGCTCTTGACCAGGTTCGCATAGGAGGTGTTGCCGCACTCGACGGTGAAGGTGTTATCGGCGGCAACCGGGGCGACACCACTGAGGACCAACTCTGCAGTGGACTTCTGCTTGGTATCGGAAGTCACCGTCCCTTCGAAGGGCAGGGGCTGGTCGACATAGAAGTAGAGCTCATCTGAGGTCGTCGGATCATCCGCGCTGGCGGCAGCACCGGTCGGTAGAGCGATGGCCATGTTCGGCAGGACGAAGAAGGGCTGCATGGTGGCGCTGGTGGTGGGGGGCACCGCCAGATCCGCCAGATACATGCAGGCCTGGTTCAGGTCATCCGCCAGCAGGTCCAGGGACATGCGGTTCCGCCGGGTGCTGGAGATGGACTCCCCGGAGGTATAGAAGCTGGACAGGCTGGCCTTGTAGACATTGGCCATTCCGGCCATGAGGGTCATGGTGAAGACCAGGGCCACCAGCAGCTCCACCAGGGAGAAGCCCCTTGCGCTCGGGACGCCCGGGGCGCTGACCGGCCTAGGCATGGGTGATCACCCGGTTGAGCCTGACGTAGCGCTTGACGCCGATTCCGCTCTTGTCGGCCTCGTCCACGAACTGGACGACCACGGTCAGCTCCGACAAGCTCCCCGTCTTTGCCTTCGTGGGCGCAACCCGGGTCGTGGTGGCCGTGAAGAAGGTCATCGCTTCCGTCAGGTCCATCGAGCTCGCGTCCACCGGGCCGCCCTTGCTGTTGAACTTATCCACCACCGAGCTGTCGCTGGCGAGGTTGATGTATTTGAGTCCCGCCAGCGCCGCAGGGTTGGTGGCGTTCGTGTCCGTGAGGTTGAGCCAGCTCAGGCGCCCTTCCCGCTCGGCCTGATCCAGCACCTGCTCGGCCACCAGGATGGCCGTGCCCAGGCTGCGACTGCCCCGGGTCGCCTTCAGCGACATGACCTGCAGGGCTGTGAGACCCAAGATGCCGACGGCCATGATGAAGGCCGTCATCAGCATCTCGATCATGCTGAAGCCCGCCTGGGATGGGCATCTTCGGGACGGTACGGGTCCGCCGGGCCTCAGATCCGCCGCCATTTCCCATCCCCATCCCGGACGCCCGGGTTGTAGAACTTGAAGATCGTCCCACCGTTGGCCAGCACCACGATCATCCCCATGGGACCGCCAGGGATCGCCCGCCCGGAGTCGGTGGTGGCGACCACGGGAATGATGAAGGTGGAAAGGAAGCGCTTGTTGCTGCCGCTGATCAAGACCCGGTGCGCCGCCGAGTTGTCCTCGGGGAACAGGAGGTTCGCATCCACCACCAGACCATTCATGACGCCGGTGGCGGCGAAGGGCTGGACCGCGGTGATGTCCACATTCTTGGCCCCCGTGGAGGTCGCCGCCTTGGCGTTGGCCCACTCGGTGGAACCGATCGTCACGATGCGCGCCCCAAGATGGACGCGGTCCCCGGTCAGATACCGGAAGGGGGCCGCCACGCTGCTGACCTGGGCGGAGGTGAGGCTGGCGGCGGGGGTAGTCCCATAGGCAATCTTCTGGATGTCCGAGTCGACAATCGTCGCGTCGCCGTGGGCCAGCACGAGCGGACTGGCGGCATTCCAGAGCCCCCAGGTGACGATGGCCATGTCCCGACCTGTGGCCGTGGCCTTACGATGGGCGTTCCCCAGGGAGCCTTCGACTTCATCCATGAGGGTGCGCACGGCCCCGGCATTCCGGGACTGGAACTGGGAGACGCCGGTCATCGAGAGAATCCCGACGATACCCATGACCAGCATCGCTTCAAGCAGGGAGTAGCCGCTCGAGCGCCTGGAGAGGAGGTGAGGATGCATGGGGATCGCCTTTTCAAAGTGGGCTGGGATGGGGACAGGAATCCCCCGAATCAGACAGGTCCGCTGACACGGAAGGAACCTGACCTAAGAGCTGTTGCGTACGAAATCCGGCTCACGGCCTACAGTGGCAACTTGGCCTCGTATCGGGGTCTGTCAACCGGCCTGAGATCTGGACATTGACACCCGATGTCCTTTGAAATTTTTGCTAAGGCAATGGGGTGCAATCCTTCCTGATTAAACGATCGGTTCTGGCCAGGTTTCTCATCTCCCTATTCGAAAAATCTAGACACTCGAAAATTCAGATTTATATCTCTTGTTTACTTCACTTGAGCTGAGCTTGTCTTGACCCCTTGCCACTGACTTCCAAGTGTTGGCTTTCCCACATGACCGTGGGTCCCAACGTGATGGACCCTTCATGTCCAAAAATTAGTCACTCTCGAGAACTGGATGGAGGGACTGATCTGATCGATGGGATCCCAGAAGTCCTCCAGGGTGAGCGCCGGCCCGGCCGCATGGCTGGACGGCGTAGGCCACAGGGCCCGGCCGGTGTCGGCGTCGCACACCATTGCCAGGCGCACGGGAACCTCCAGGCCCTCCGAGTCCGCAATGTCGACCCGACGGACCGCGATGGAGGCTGCCCTCAGGATCTCTGTTACGAGGTGATCCTGGAACTGGAAGCGATCACCTTCGGTGTGTCTGGGGTCGGAACGGAGGAGGAGGACGACGATCACCTCCTGCCCCGGCCGCCCTGCGCAGCAGCTTTCGAACTGGGCCACGGCCAGGTCCGACGCCTCCAGGATCTCGATGGGGATGAGCATGAGGACCTCGGTCAGAACCCGTTTGCGAGGGGCACGGAGTCCTTCCTGGCGGCGTTCAGGGTGATCCCCTGACAGCCATGCTCCGGCCCATACAGCAGCCGCGGGCAGCAGAGGTCGCAGGACAGGAATCGCTTCACCGCCGGAACGGTAAGCAGCGTGGTAACACGAGGCGCCGACCCCTCCGCCTGCTCCATCGTGGTGCCAAGCCAGATGTTTTCCGGAGCCTCGCCATCTAGCCAGGACTGCAGCCACAGGATGAACTCGCGCCCGGATTCGCTGGGGGTGCTGCCGTAGTCCTCCATGGCCAGATCGAGGGTGGCCGAAATCCTGTCCAGGATTATTTCCGGACGCCGGGTGAGCATCATCCAGATCAGGTGGGGCGTCTGGCGCATGGTGTCCAGGGCCACCCGCCGCGCCTCGTCGAGGTCGGGGCCATCCCCCCAGAAGTCGCTCATGGAGTTCGTGTAGACCTTCAGGCGCTCGCCCCGCCGAATGGCAATGGTCTCGTAGTAGAG
>CAIRAS010000264.1 GCA_903876615.1 uncultured Holophagaceae bacterium | reverse complement strand
CCTTCGGCCTGGCATTCCGTCCCAGAAAGCAAAAGCATGACGGGGATCAATGGGATGGACGGGGATGCCTGCAAGTGCGTGGCCGAGGATCATCCCGGGAATCCCGGAAGATCCTTTTTCTCTGCGGTGGTGTGGATCTTCCGCCTCAGGCGATCCGCGGCTTGATGGGCTTCCCGCCCCGGCTCCGCAGGCTGCCGGGGGACTGGCCGAAGCGCTTCTGGAAGGCGGTGATGAAGTTGTTCACGTGGGAGTAGCCCAGCTTGTGGGAGAGGGCCTTCATGGGCACGTCGGTTTCAAGCAGGGCCTGCCGCGCCTGGTCCAGCCGATGGGCGGTGATGAAGGCGAAGATGGTCTGGCCGTAGGTCTCGCTGAAGGCAGCGTTGAGGCGCTTCGCGGGGAGCTCGAAGGCCTGCGCCAGGGCCACCAGGCTGGGCAGCTTCCCCTCCAGGCGCAGGAGGAGGTCCCGACAGGCCGCCACCCGCTCGTTGAGGGTCGCCGAGGCGGTCATGCCACCTGCGACGAGACTCAGATGTTCCGAGAGGCCCGACAGGTATTCGAGCACCTTGGCCTGGGCATAGAGCTTCTGAGCCTCGCCGGTGAGGGACCGGGCCATGGCCTGGTGCAGCGGGGCGCTGACCTGCCGGGGCATGGCCCGGACCGCCACCGAGGGCAGGGTGCTCAGGTCCAGTGCGCCCAGCAGCGCCGCGGCCTCCGACTCACCGAGCAGCCGCTCGAGGGTGGCAATCTGGGCCTGCAGCGCAACCATGGTGGAGTCTGCGCTGCCATCCACCAGAGGGAGTACCTGCCGCTTCTGGATATGGAGGAAGAAGTCCCGACCCTCCTCGAAGATCAGGGTCGCCTCGGGCAGGCGCTCCTGCTGGCAGATCCGGCCGCCCCGCAGGCTCTGGGCCACGAAGGCGGGGCCCCCATAGTCGACCTCGATCTCGGCGATGGGGATCAGGTGCCCTGAGGCCGCGGGCAGCAGGCGGTGGGTGCTCCGGTAGAGGCTCATGCCCAGGGCGAGGTTGGCGTGATCGAAGTGGCCCTCGCCGAGCTCCGGCGGGAAGTGCAGGGACTGGTGCTCCAGGTCGCCATCTGTGGGGCTGAAGCCAAAGCTTTCCTCGGCCGCGTCGAGGAGCCAGCGGAAGTGCAGGCGGTTGAAGCTCCGTTCCATGGCGAGAGTCTAGGGCGCGCGGAGGGTCGGGAAGCCTCGGCGGCAGTTATTCATAGAAATCAGACCGCTTTTCATAGAACGCCCAGCTTTAGACCCCTGGGGCCCTTCCGAATAATCGACAGAGGGGTCCTTTCGCCCCCTGTTCAGAGGCAAAGGTGGACAAGATGGCCCGACTGCAGCGATGCCTGTCCCTGGTTGGCTTGGTGGCAACGGCGGGACTTCAGGCCGCAGGGGGGCTTGGTGCGGGGCAGCTCGGCGCCCAGGCAGCCCTGGTCTTCCCGGCCAGTCCGGACCTGCGCCTCACGGCCGATATGCCAGGGCTGTCCCTGGGCCTGCATGGCACCTGGGCCTTCGCAGGGGGCCATGAGCTTCGGCCCCGCCTGGACTATGCCGCCTTCCTGGGCCAGAACCAGACCACTTCCGGAGCGGTCACGCCCCAGTCCCTGGACACCCGGGTCCGCAGCCTCGCTTTGGGTGCCGACTACCTCTACCGCCTGGATGACCGCTGGGCCGTCGGGGTGGGCCTGCAGGAGCTCCGCTGGTCCGTGGCCAGCACCAACCGGGTCAGCCCCACGCCCGGCCTCGCCGCCGTCAGCGTGAGCGGCACCGCCCACTGGTGGCGGCTGGGCCTGGGCCCGGTGCTCACCTGCCGCCTCTCCAAGCAC
Source organism: uncultured Holophagaceae bacterium (assembly GCA_903876615.1). The sequence goes on along the minus strand of CAIRAS010000264.1, from coordinate 9,830 downwards.
GTCGAGGCCGAAGTCCGCTACCTCGTCAGCCACTACGGCCAGGAGAACCAGCCCGCGAACACCGCGAGCTACGGTCTCCTCTGGCGCTTCTAGGGGACCCCCATGACCACCCCAGCCCTCCGCACCCTCCTCCCGGCCTCGGCCCTGCTGCTCCTCCTGGGCTGCGGCGGCGCCGACCGCGTCGCCGGAGACCGCGCCGCCACGATCAATCAGGTCATGACCGTCAGCCCCGCCGTGGCCAGCTTGAGCGCGGGCCAGAGCCTGCAGTTCACGGCCGTCATTCCCTGGGGCGGCACCGCCACCTGGTCCGTGGTGCCCGCCACCGGCGGCACGTTCACCCCCGCAGGCCTGTTCACGGCCTCGACGACGGCCGGCAGCTACCGCATCGTGGCCATGTGGAACGGGGACGTGCGCTACACGGCCATGGCCCAGGCCACGGTGCTGCCGCCGCCCCCGCCCGCGGTATCCAGGCCCGACGTGGTGTCCGCCAACGGCAGCCAGCAGGGCTCGGCCAGCGGCGGGGTCCAGAACGCCGCCGTGGTGGGCGAGCCCGTGGTGGCCGCCCGGTCCGCGGATGGCAGCGCCACCGCCAAGGTGCGCCACGGCTACGACCCCTCGGGCCAGTAGGCCCCGACCCTCTGCTTCCTCGAACTGACTGCCTGACTTTTTTGGAGACCCCATGCGCCATCCCTTCCTGACCCCCACCGTGGCCGCCCTCGTCGCCCTGAGCAGCCCCCTGCCGGCCCAGGAGCTGCCTGCGGCTGCTGCCGCCACCGCGATGCCCCTGCCGCAGCTGGCCTACCAGGGCCGCCTCAAGGAGGCCGGCGTCGCGGCCAACGGGGCGCGGAGCTTCGTGTTCTCCCTGCTGGACAGCGCGGGCCTCGAAGTCTGGAACTCTGGCGCCGTCACGGTCACCGTCACCGACGGCCTGTATTCCGTGGTGCTTGGTTCCACGGGGATGACGCCCATCTCCTCCTCCGTGCTGGGCCTTTCCGGCCTGAAGCTGCACCTGCTCATCGGCGGCGCACCCATGCTGCCGGACGTGGACCTGGTGCCGGCCTTCCAGGCGCGGTCCGCCTGGGAGCTGGTGGGCGCCTTCAGCGGAGACGTCACCGGCACCCAGAACCAGACCCTCATCACCCAGATCCAGGGTGTATCCATCGACCTGACCACCACCAAGCCCACCACGGGCCAGGTGCTGGTCTTCAACGGCACCAAGTTCGTGCCCAGCAGCGTCGCGGGCGTCAAGGGCGACACGGGCGCGACGGGCGCCACCGGTGCGACCGGGGCCACGGGTGCCACCGGCCTCCCGGGCGCGGCCGGTGCGACCGGTGCCGCGGGTGCGACTGGCGCCAGCCCCTTCACGCTGAACGGCAGCGACGCGGTCTACACTGCGGGCTCGGTGGCGATCGGCGCGGCCACGCCAAGCGCCTCCGCCGCCCTGGATGTGGCCAGCACCACCAAGGGCTTCCTCACGCCGCGCATGACGGCCGTCCAGCGTGCCGCCATCGTCTCGCCCGCCGCGGGCCTGCTGGTCTATCAGACCGACGGCACTGCCGGCCTCTACCAGTTCAACGGCGCCGCCTGGTCCCAGGTGGGCAGCGGCAGCGTCACGGGTGTGACGGGCACCGCTCCGGTGGCGGTTACCGGGTCCACGGCCCCCGTGATCAGCATGGCCAAGGCTACCGGCACTGTGGATGGCTACCTCGCCGCCACGGACTTTGCGGCCTTCAGTGCCGGTACCACGGGCAGCCTCAAGGCCGCCAGCAACCTCAGCGACCTGGCCAATGTGGGCACCGCCCGCAGCAACCTGGGCCTGGGCAACGTCAACAACACCTCGGACGCGGCCAAGCCCGTGTCCACCGCCACCCAGACCGCCCTGGATGCCAAGGCGTCCCTGGCCTCGCCCACCTTCACGGGCACCGTGACCGCACCCCTCATCACGGGCCTCGGCACGCCCACCCAGGCCGCAGACGCCGCCAGCAAGGCCTATGTGGACGCCATCCAGGCGGGCCTCTCCTGGAAGGCGCCGGTCATCGACATCGTGACGGACCCTTCGACCATCACCTCTCCGGCGAATGGGGACCGCTACATCGTGGGAACCCCCGCCGCCGGTGCCTGGGCTGGCCAGGACAACAAGCTCGCCCAGTGGGATGGGGCGGCTTGGGTGCTGACGGTTCCCGCCGACGGCACCTCCGTCTTCGCCACGGCCCGCTCCAATGGCTACGTCTACCCCAACAGCACCACCAAGTGGGTGCAGTTTGCGGGCTCCACCTACAGCTTCGGCGGGGGCCTGGCCTACAACGCGCCCAATGTGAGCATCGCCGCCGGGGGTGTCACGGTCGACCACCTGGCCAACGGGGCCGTGGACCTGGCCGGCACCAAGGTCACGGGCACCCTGCCGCTGACCGCAGGTGGCACCGGCGGCACGGACGCCGCCAGTGCGCGGACCAACCTGGGCTTGGGCAACGCGGCCACCCTGACCGCCAGCAACAGCGCGGGGGCCTCCACGGTGGTCAGCCGGGACGCCTCCGGCAACTTCGCGGCGGGCACCATCACGGCCAACCTCACGGGCAACGTCACCGGCAGCCTCACGGGCAACGTGGCGGGCAACGTCACGGGCACCGCCGCCAATGTCACGGGCATTGTGGCCGTGGTCAACGGTGGCACCGGGGCCTCGGACGCACCGGGCGCCCGCAGCAACCTCGGCCTAGGCACCGCAGCTGTGGCGGACACCGGGACCAGCAGTGGCAACGTGCCAGTGCTGGACGGGACGGGCAAGATCCCGACGGCGCTGCTGCCCATCAGCGGTCTCACCTACAAGGGCGAGAAGGTGCTCACGGGCAACCCGACGGTGCCCGTGGAGGCCTCGGGCAACTACTACATCATCGGCGCTGCCGGCACCGAGACCGGTACGGGTCTCGTCTTTGGCGTGGGTGACTGGCTGATCTCCAACGGCACCGCCTGGCAGAAGATCAGCCAGACCCAGACCGTGGCCAGCGTGGCCGGCAAGACCGGCACCGTGACCCTGACCAGCGCGGACCTCACCGATGTCACCCTCGCGGGCAATGGTACGGGCAAGGTGCTGGGCTGGAACGGCGCCAAGTGGGCCCCCACGACGGCGGCCACGGGCAGCGTGACCAGCGTGGCGGCGGGCACCGGCCTGACCGGCGGCCCCATCACCACCACCGGCACCCTCAGCCTCGCCAACACGGCCGTCACCGCGGGCAGCTACACCCGGGCCAACATTGCCGTGGATGCCCAGGGCCGCCTGACCTCCGCCACCAGCGGCGCAGCCGTGGACCTCACCACTGACGTCACCGGCACGCTGCCCGTGGCCAAGGGCGGCACGGGCCTGGCCAGCTACACGGTTGGGGACCTCCTCTACGCCTCCGGGGCCACCACGCTGGCGAGCCTTGCGAAGCCCACGGCCCCCTGGAAGGCGCTCTACATGAACGCCACCTCCCAGTACGCCTGGGCGCTCCCCTCCGACCTGCTCAGTTATGGCATGACCGCATCGAACAACACGCGGGGCGGGGTCCAGGCCCTGGGCTCCGTCGGAACGGGGACCAACAACACGGCCCTCGGCTACCAGGCCCTCGGCTTTGCCAGTGCCTACAACTACAACGTGGCGCTCGGTGCCTATGCCCTCTCCAACTCCACGATCGGCAGCTACAACTCGGCGGTGGGCGTGGACTCGCTGACCTACGCCACGGGCAGCTACCAGGTCGGGGCCGGCTACCACGCGGGCTTCGGGCTCACAAGCGGGGCCTACAATGTGGTCCTCGGCGCCACTGCCATGGGCGCCGGCGCGGGGTCCAGCGGCACCGCGGCCTACAACGTCGTGATCGGGTATTCGGCCGGCGGCAGCCTGAAGGGCAACCACTCGGTTGCCATCGGCAACGCGGCCCTGCCGGGAGCCACGGGCTCGAACAACGTCGCGGTGGGCTCGGGCTCGGGCAGCACCACCGCCGCCGGTGCCAACAACGTCTTTGTCGGCTTCGGCGCCAAGGGCACCGCGACGGGGAACCACCAGATCGCCATCGGCTCCGGCGCCATCGTGGACGCCGACAACAAGGTGGTGCTCGGCGAAGACGCCATCACCCAGGTGCAGCTCGGAACCACCACAGCCAGCAGCCTGGCCAGCGTCATTCCCGCCAAGAACAACGCCGCCAGCCTGGGCTCGGCCTCAAATGCCTGGAACGGCCTCTACCTCGCCGCCACCGGGGGGACCAATGCGATCGCCATGGCCGCCCCTGCCACCGTGGCTTCTAGCTACACCCTCACCCTGCCGACGACCGCAGGCACGGCCAGTCAGGTGCTCACCACCAACGGCAGCGGCGCCTTGTCCTGGACCAGCCCGGCCGCGGGCGGGGTCACCAGCGTCACGGGTACGGCACCGGTGGTCTCCAGCGGGGGTGCCACCCCGGCCATCAGCATGGCGGCCGCAGCCTCCGGAATCCCCGGCTACCTCACGGCCGCTGACTGGGCCATCTTCAAGGCCAAGGAAGCCAGCCTGGGGACCCCTGGCACCAACGGCTACCTCTTGGCCTCCACTGCGGCTGGTGTGCGCAGCTGGGTTGCCCCTGGCTGGAATCAGCTCCTGCCCAAGGCTTCGGCAGGGGCAAGCTCAGCCATCAGCCTCCAATACGAGAGCGGCTCAGGCAGCTCGAGCTTCCTGCATGCCTATGGGCCGGTCTCGGGCAACACCAACGTGTATCTGGGCATCCTTGCCGGCAACTTTACGCTCACCGGTACCGACAACACCGGCATCGGCGGCAGTGCCCTTGCGAGGATCACCACCGCCACCAGCAATGTGGCGGTGGGCAGCTATGCGCTCTATGCCGATACCGTCGGCAGTGACAACGTGGCCATCGGCAAACTGGCCCTCACCGCCAACACGACCGCCAGCGCCAACAATGCCGTGGGTGGGAGCGCCCTGTCCTCCGTGACCACCGGTGGCTCCAACAATGCCTTCGGCTACGCAGCGCTGGCCGGCCTGACGACCGGCAACTCCAATGTGGCCATCGGCAGCAGTGCGGGCGAAGGTGGCGATGGCTCCGGCCCGGGCATCTACACCGGCGCTGCCAACAGCGTCTTCATCGGGGCGCAATCTGGTGGGACCTGGGTGACCGGGGCCATCGAAACAACCAACCAGATCGCCATCGGCGCCCGCGCCAGGGCCACCAAGGACAACCAGATGGTGCTGGGTAGCCCCGGGCCCACCGTGCCAACTTTGGTTGAGGTTGTCCCGGGTGCGAACAATGCCACCACCCTGGGTTCCGCCTCCAATGCCTGGAAGAGCTTCTACCTTGCCGCCACCGGCGGGACCAACGCCATCAAGGTGCAGTCGCCAGCCACGGTGGGCACCAGCTACACCCTGACCCTGCCGGATACGGCGGGCACCAGCAACCAGGTCCTCACCACCAACGGCAGCGGCACCCTGTCCTGGACCAGTCCGGCCGCGGGTGGGGTCACCAGTGTCACCGGCACGGCGCCCGTGGTCTCCAGTGGTGGCGCCACGCCCGCCATCAGCATGGCGCCCGCAGCCTCGGGTGTTCCCGGGTACCTCACCGCAGCAGACTGGAGCACCTTTAATGGAAAGCAGGCCGCGCTGGCCAGTGGGACCAACCTCAAGACCGTGGGGGGCAATAGCCTCCTGGGTACGGGTGATGCCGGACCTATCGGGATCGGCTACGGCGGCACTGGAGAGACAACACCCGCGGCGGCCTTCAACGCCTTGTCACCGATCACGATCCTAGGCGACCTCGTCTACGGCAGTGCGGCGAACACCGCGGCACGCCTCGCTGGGAACACAAGCGCGACGAAGCAGGTCCTGACCCAGACCGGCACCGGCGCCGTTAGTGCGGCCCCTGCTTGGGCCACTCTCTCGGTGGCCGATGTCTCGGGAGCGGCCCCCCTTGCCTCGCCCTCGTTCACAACGCCCAGCCTGGGTGTCGCCACCGGAACCTCATTCAACAGCATCACCGGGTTGGCCAGCACCACATCACCCATGGACGGCTCGGCGGCAGTGGGGACCAGCACGACTGTTGCGCGGCAGGATCATGTGCACCCGACGGATACCAGTAAGGAAAACGCCCTTACCTTCAGTTCACCCCTGTCGCGCACGACCAACACCATCAGCCTGGGCATGGTGCCCGTCGCCAGTGGTGGCACGGGGTCCACAACGCTCACCCTCAACAACGTCCTACTGGGTAACGGCACCAGCGCCCTGCAGGCTGTGGCGCCTGGGACGATGGGAAACGTCCTCACCTCGGATGGCACGACTTGGGCCTCTGTCGCCTCTTCAGGACTGCCGTCGCAGACGGGGAATATTGGGAAATACCTCACCACGAGTGGCTCAGCCGCTTCCTGGGTCGCGCCGCTCGCAAGCTCAGTAGGGACCAACAATTCGGGTGGTGGTCTGAACGCCCTGGCTGCTTTGGTGGGAAGCAACAGTCTGGGCAATACGGCTTTGGGGAGCGACGCCTTAAAAGCATTAACCGGTAATCTTGCAAACTCGGGTATTCATAATACCGCTGTTGGAAACTCTGCGTTGAGTTCGTTAAAGGAACCCGCTTCATCAGGTTCTACAGTGGCAAGCTATAACACGGCCATAGGTACAGGTGCCGGTGCCGGACTAACCACCGGCGGTTCTAATGTTGCAGTCGGCTATCAGGCAATGAGTGCTGTTACTGGTACTGTTTCTGACAGTGTTGCAGTCGGAATATCGGCGCTTGCTGCAAGTTCAGGAACTCAGAATACGGCTGTTGGCGGCAATGCGATGTATATGCTGACATCCGGCGCGTACAATGTTGCTGTAGGCAGAAGCTCCGGGAACGCACTCCGTACAGGAAGCTACAACACTTCCATCGGGACCGGGGCAGGCGGCACATCTGCAGGTACAAACCAGATTGCCATTGGTGCTGGCGCAACAGCTACGGCAGACAACCAGGTGGTTATCGGTGGTGACGGCTCGGCAGGGTATTTGCCCGCCATCACGGAAGTGGTACCGGGTAAGAACAAGTCGGCTGCTCTTGGCTCCACCACGAACGCCTGGACCGGCCTCTACCTCGCTGGCTCGACCTCGGGCTATATCGGCCTTCAGGCGCCAACCACGCCAAGCGGTTACACGCTGACCCTCCCGGCTACGGCGGGTACCCTTAATCAGGTGCTGACCACCAATGGCAGCGGCGTGCTCTCCTGGGCTGCTCCGGCCACTGCCACCACGGCCACCAACCTGGCGGGCGGGGTTGCGGGTGCGGTGCCCTACCAGTCGGCTACCGGCGCCAGCGGCTTTAGTGCGGCGGGTACTTCCGGGCAGGTGCTGGTGAGCGGCGGCACGGGCGCACCCACCTGGATCAACAATATCGCCGGCAGCGCCGCCAACGTTACCGGCCTCGTGGCCGTCGCCAACGGCGGCACGGGAATCAGTAGCTACACCGCTGGAGACATTTTGTATGCCAACGCAACACCGACGCTTGCAAAACTTGCCAAGGGCACGGATGGACAAGTGCTCACCCTTGCCAGTGGATTACCGGTCTGGGCAGCAGCCGGCGGCGGCGGCGGCGTGACCTCAGATGCCAACCTCAATACCGTTGGCGGGACTGGAGCGATGCCAAAGACTACGAATGAATCAAACAATACAGCCTACGGGTATCAAGCGCTAAATGGAGTATCTGTTGACTGGTCCAGTTCCAACACCGCTATTGGCTATCAAGCCCTGCTTGTCGCTGGCAACGCCGCTGACGGTTCTCCCGCTACCCATAATGTGGCGGTCGGAGACTCCGCAGGGGCGACTGTTACCTCTGGCAGCTATAACACGTTGGTGGGCGAGCTAGCTGGTGGGACTATTCTCAAGATCGGGAGTCACAATGTAATGGTAGGATATAAGGCAGATACGACGAGCGGCAACAACGGTACGAGCTACTCCGTTGCAATTGGCGATTCGGCCAAGACCGCCGGGACCTATAATACCGCCATCGGAACGTCAGCTTCAGCTGGCGGAAGCAGTATCTCGAACGCCACTGCAATCGGGAATGGGGCTACCGTCGCCGCCAACAACACGGTTCGGATCGGGAATGCGTCTGTAACAGTCATCGAGGGCGCGGTCGGCTGGACGAATCCCTCCGATCTGCGCCTGAAGCAGAATATTGCTGATTCCTCCCTAGGCCTGGCGTTCATCCAGAAACTGCGTCCTGTGACCTACAGCTTCACCGCCCAGCCCACGGTCACGCATGAAGGACTGATCGCTCAGGAAGTGGAAGCCGCAGCCCAGTCCGTGGGGACAACGTTCCACGCCCTCCATGCGCCAACCACGCCGGAGGGCTTCTACAGCCTCACCTATACCAACCTGGTCATGCCCCTCATCAACGCCACCAAGGAACTCAAGGCCGAGAACGATCAGCTGCGCTCGGAGCTGGACACCCTCAAGGCGGAGCTGGCGGAGATCAAGGCGCTGCTGAAGAAGTAGCACGGTGATTGTTTCAAGCGGCCCGACCCGGGTGACTGGGCGGGCCGCTGGATTGGGAGGCGGGATGCAGGTGCAGGTGGTGGAGGATGCGGAGGGGACCTGGCTGCGGGTGCGGGGGCCGGTGGACTTTGCGGAGGCCCAGGCGCTGGTGCGGGCGGGCGTGGCCCTGCTGCGGGGGGACACCGGCAGTCCCTTGCGGCTGGACCTGGCCGGGGTGTCCTACCTGGACTCCAGCGGCCTGTCGGCCCTGCTGGACTTGCAGCTCCAGGCCGCGCACCTGGGCCGCAAGCTGGAAGTGCATAACCCCTCCGCACCGGTCCTGCAGAGCCTCCGCCTGACCCGCCTGGAACAGGCCTTCAGCTTGTACCCCGAAATCTGCTGCGAAGGGGCTTTGCGGAACGCCTAATCCACAGAGAAAGACTGGCTCGGCAAGAAGAGCGAATTAACCACAAAGAACACAAAGAACACAAAGAACACAAAGAACACAAAGGAAAACAGGCAAGGGGTGGCTGAAAAGAAAGGAATTCCCGGATAAAGCAAAAAAGATCACCACGAAGACACGAAGACACGAAGAAAAGCTGAGCAACGAGGGGATGGTTGGCTGCTGGTTGTTTTTGGGGGCAAGCCGATCTGCCATGGGCAGGGACGGACCAGCTACCTCCCCTTGAGTTCTTCGTGTCTTCGTGTCTTCGTGGTTAATCAGTTTTTCCTGGTTAGTAGCTGAAAAGAAAGGGAGGAACGCAGAGGACAACCGAGGCGCTGAGGAGAGCGGAGAACGGCCTGGGTGCTTGGGTCGGAAAAGCTTCTTAGCCGGGGATGCACGGGGAGAACGGGGATAGGGCAAAGGGCGCATCCAGCATGGGCTCCAGCCTGGGGCGCCCTTGCGGGGAGTGGGTCGGCGCCCAATCTGTGTCATCTGTGCAATCTGTGGATCCGCTGTTGATCTTTAATGGCAGTTATCCCCGTTCATCCCTTTTATCCCCGTCAAAAGCTTTTGCAACAGGGATGAAGGGGATGAAGGGGATAACCGCAAAACGGTAATGGGCACCATGGGTGTTCGCCTCTGTACCCTTTGTGTTCTTTGTGGTTAAAAAATCAGTTCTTCATCTGCGGCGAAGCTATTCCGCCGCAGCCCGGGTGCGCAGGGTCCAGAGGGCTTCCAGGCGGCGGCGCTGGTTGGTTGGGAATACCCTCTTGCCCAAAAAGGGTAAAAGGGTATGCTTGTGGCAGAGGTTGTCCCATGCTCCTGATCCCCGATGCCCGTCGCCGCGTCACCCTGCCAGCCTCGTTCAAGGCCGGTCAGCCCGTCAACCTGGAGCCCCAGGAGGACGGCACTTTCCGCCTGGTGCCCATGGTG
>CAIRAS010000263.1 GCA_903876615.1 uncultured Holophagaceae bacterium | reverse complement strand
TAACCACCGATGAACACCGATGAACACCGATCAAAAGATGATGAAAGGCTGATCAAACAAAGACCTTTGGGCGCTGGGTGTTATCATTTCTTAATCAGTGTTCATCGGTGTTCATCGGTGGCCAGGAAGCTTTTGATCAGTGGCCCATGTTTTTTGGTTCATCGCGCTTTACCGGGGAAGGCGACTCTGGTTTTCGCCAAGTCCCGGCTCCGAAACCTGGCTAGGCACCGGAAACAGATCGTCACCCAGGCGCCACGACATGGACCGTATCTGCGGAGCACCTGCGCCTGCGCCGCAGCGCAAGGACATCAGGCGAAGGGAACCCTTCTCGCCATCGGGGTGGCTATCCCCTTCATCCCCTTAATCCCTGTTTCTTATTGCTTTATTAACAGGGATGCAGGGGATGAAGGGGATGGGCCTCTCCAGGTTGGGGAGTCCTGCCTAGACCTGGCCGGCCTTTGGCGAGCACCCCGCCAAAGCGCGAAGAACCTGTGTTTTGGCTCCCACCCGCGCCGGTTCAGGGTCGGCGGATGCCTTCTTTGCGCATGCGGCCGCGGAGGGTGCTGGGGTTCATGCCGAGCAGGTTGGCCGCGCCGTTGGTGCCTTCGATCCTCCAGTTGGTCTTCTTCAGCACCTGGCCGATGTAGTCGCGCTCGAGATCAACCAGCAGCTTCCCCTCCTCCTGCGGGCCCACGGGGGCGGGGACGTTGAAGTGATCCAGCACCTGCAGGGTCGTGCCCTGGGAGATGATCACCGCTCGTTCGATGACGCTCTCCAGCTCCCGCACGTTGCCCGGCCAGGCATGGGCCATGAGGTCGCTCATGGTCTCGTTCGTGATGCTCCGGACGTTCTTGTTGAGCTTGCGGTTGAGCTTGGCCAGGAAATACTCCACGAGCAGGGGGATGTCCTCCTTGCGCTCCCGCAGGGGCGGTACGGTGATGGGGAAGATGTTGAGCCGGTAGAACAGGTCCTCGCGGAACCGCCCCAGCCGGATCTCTTCATAGAGGTCCCGGTTGGTGGCCGCGATGATGCGGACATCGACCTTGATCGTTCGGGCGCTGCCCAGGCGGCTGAACTCCCCCTCCTGGATGACATGCAGCAGCTTCGCCTGCAGCTCGAAGGGCAGGTCCCCGATCTCGTCCAGCAGGATGGTGGCCTTGTCGGCCAGCTCGAAGCGGCCCAGCTGCTGGGAGCTGGCGCCCGTGAAGGCGCCCTTCTCGCGGCCGAAGAGCTCACTCTCGATGAGGTTGCCGGGCAGGGCGGTGCAGTTGACGATGACCAGCGGACGATGGCTGCGCAGGCTGCGGCTGTGGATGGCGCGGGCCACCAGGCCCTTGCCCGTGCCCGTCTCGCCCAACAGGAGCACCGTCGAATCCAGCGGGGCCACGGCTTCGACCCGGGAGAACACGCCCTCCAGGCAGCGGCTCTGCCCGATCACCTCGCCGAAGTTGTAGGTGTGGTTGATCTCCTGGAACAGGTGCTCGTTCTCGAGGTGGAGGTGTTTCTTCAGGTCCTGGATCTCGGCGTGGGCGCTCTGGAGGTCCTTTTCCGCCTGTTCCCGCAGGTGGGTCTCTCGGGCGAGCAGATCCTTGGACCGGCCTGCCTGCGCGAGCTCATCCAGAGCATGAAGGTCGGAACGGGATGGGCCAGGCACGGAGATGTCGGAGTGGATGGCCACGGCGCCGATGATGCGGCCACGGCTGCGGATGGGGGCAGCGGTGACCCGGAGGGTGATCTCTTCGCCGGAGCCGGCGTGGGTGGCCAGAAGGACCTCGGTCACCTTCTCGCCCAGGAGGGCCCGGGTGAGGGGACGCTCCTCTTCTCGCAGGGAGAGCCGACTGCCTGGCCAGCGCAGGCCGAACGCCTCACCTCTCCGGCCGAAGCACTTCCTCAGCTCCTCGAGGGTGGTGACGCCGAACATGCGGAAGGCGGCGGGATTGCAGCGGGTGACCCCGTCACAGGAGACGATGCAGACTCCATTCGGGGTGGTATCGAGGATCGCATTCATCTCCAGCCGCTTGAGGAGCACTTCGAAAACATGCGCGGTGATCGCCCGTTTCCGTTTCCCATGGATCGCATCAAATTTCAATCGCGCGCCTGATGCCTTGGTGAAGCGCAATGTGTAAGATTCAGAAAATATTGACAATGGAACTCCACGTCAGCCGATGAATACACCGTGGTCATCTATTAGTGTAGGTCTTTCTGTGTGAATAACCAGCGAACGGAAAAAAAATATCGAAGAGTCTTTACAAAGTGTCTTGGCTTCGCCTGGTGCTGCCCACCGTCGCATTTGACGGATCTGTTGCGGGGGGTGGCGGGGGGAGTGGGCGACGCCGCTGCACGGAGTTGCACAAGATGAATAAAGCCTTATAAATAAACAATTAGGACAATTTTGAGACCTTCATTCGTCGTGGCACGGGAATTGATAAATAACTTTGAGGTCGATTATCAAAAGGCCTCGCAAGCAACCAAATAATTCCAAAGAATTCCACAAAAAAGTGGGGTGGGAATTTGACTGAAAAAAAAGCCATGCTGATCGACCTGACGCTCTGTGTCGGCTGCAACGTCTGTCAGGGAGCGTGCAAGGAAGAGAACCAGCTGCCTCCGAGGGAGGAAAAATACCTCTCGCTCACCGCCTACACCGCCCTGAGCAAGTACAACGACCTCTACATCCGCCGCATGTGCCAGCACTGTGACGTGCCCACCTGCGTGTCGGTCTGTCCCGTCGCTGCGCTCAGCAAGGCGGAAGCGGGTCCCGTGGCCTACGATGGGGAGAAGTGCATCGGCTGCCGCTACTGCCTGCAGGCCTGCCCCTACCACGTGCCGAAATACGAGTGGAGCAGCACCAAGCCCCGCATCCAGAAGTGCAAATTCTGTGCACCCCGATTGGCCAAGGGACTCCAGCCGGCCTGCGCGGAGGCCTGCCCGACCGGGGCGACCATCTTCGGCGGTCGCGAGGAGCTGCTGCTCGAGGCGGCCCGCCGGGTCAGCGCCGAGCCGACCAAGTATGTGCCCCGGATCTACGGCAAGGACGATGTGGGCGGCACCTCGATGCTGTACCTGAGCCCGGTTCCCTTCGAACAGCTGGGTTTCGATTCCAGGCTGGGGAAGATCCCCATGCCCATGCTGACCATGAGCGCCCTCTCCAAGGTTCCCAACGTGCTGTCCGTGGGTGGCGTGATGCTCGGCGGCATCTGGTGGATCACCAACCGGCGCAGCGAAGTAGCGGCCTTTGAAGCTTCCGAGAAAAAGGGCGAGACCCCCCGGCCTGAGGACAAACCGTGAAAATCCGACTGCTTCCCCGCATCACAAGATGGCATCCGATCGCCAGCACCCTGATCCTGGCTGGCACCGTCGCCGCCATTGCCCGGTTCACCTACGGTCTCGGCGCCACCACGAACCTCAGTGACGAGTTCCCCTGGGGACTCTGGATCGGCTTCGACTTCCTGGGGATCGGCCTCGCCGCCTCCGGCTTCACCATCGTCGCCGCCGTCCATCTGTTCCACGCCAAGGAGTATGAACCGATCGTGCGTCCCGCGATCCTGACGGCCTTCATCGGCTACATGCTGGTGGTGCTGGTGCTCATCCTCGACCTGGGTCGCCCCGACCACTTCTGGCATCCGCTGGTCATGTGGAACCCGCACTCGGTCATGTGCGAGATCAGCTGGTGTCTCATGCTCTACACCTCCGTGCTCTCCCTGGAGTTCGCCCCGATTGTGCTCGAACGATTCAACATTCTTTGGCCCATCAAGTGGATCCATGCCATCTCGCTGCCGCTCATGATCTTCGGCGTGCTGCTGTCCACCCTGCACCAGTCTTCCTTCGGTTCGCTCTACCTCATCGTGCCGAACCGGTTGCATGCCCTCTGGTACACCCCGCTGCTGCCGGTGCTGTTCTTCATCAGCTGCCTGGCCTCCGGGATCTCGATGATCCTCCTCGAGTCCCTCATCTTCTCGCGGGGCGGCCGCGATCTGCTGCCGACCCGGCTCCGGGCCAATCTGGCCAAGGTCATCGCCGTCATCCTGGCCCTCTACTTCGTCGTGCGGGTCGAGAACCTGCTGGCGCGGGGTGCGCTACAAGAGCTGACCACCCTGACCTACTTCAGCCTCGCGTTCTATGCAGAAATGCTGATCGGCTTCGTCATTCCCTTCGGCTTGCTGGTCGTGGAACGGGTCCGGAACTCGCGTCGGGGGCTGTATGCCGCCACCCTCATGGTGGTGGTGGGCTTCGCCCTCAACCGCATGAACACCGCGATCACCGGCCTGGAGACCTACCCGGCGCAGACCTACTTCCCGTCCCTGATCGAGATCTTCATCATGCTCGGGATCACGGCGCTCGGCTTCAGCGCCTTCTCCTTCATCGTCAAACACCTGCCGATCTTCGAGCCGGTGGCGGTCACGCCCCGCGTTCGACAAGAGGCCGTGACCGCGCGGCCTGAACCCGTATTCCTCACCCGTCACGGTGGAGACCTGGAGTCTTCGTGAGTGGCAGTTCCCCGCACCAACCGCACCACAGGAGGTTTATATGTTCGATCTGACCAACTGGAAGAACTCGGAAACGCTCTGGCTGAACATCACGAACGGCTCGCTGGGCCTGCTCACCATCGGCCTGCTCGGCTGGATCATCGGCGGATCGATCCGGGAGTTCGTCCATCACTACCGGGATGCCCACATCAAGCACTAGCCAGGGAGAGTCACCATGACCGTTCTGCTCGTTCTGTTCCTGATCTTCGTCTTTGTCGCCACGGACCAGCTGGTCCAAGCCGCGTCCCGGCGGGCGGCCGCCCGGCGCGAGGAGCTCCGGAAAGCACCCGTGTCGCTGAGCCTGCCGACGGTTCCGGCCACACTCCGCGGCATTGATGCCCATGGATTGCTGCCCCACTAACCGACGGGTCTCGGGGTCTGCTCGGTATCGGCTGCGCCGATACCGAGATAGACAGATAAAATAGGTAAAGGCTTGACCTACAACGGCAAGGACTCCAGGCGCTTCTCGCCTTCCCAGCGGTAGAAGCCGCTGCCGGACTTGCGGCCGAGGCGGCCGGAGGCGACGAGCTGGCGCAGGAGGGACGGGGCCTTGAAGCGGGGCTCGCCAAAGGCGTCGAAGAGGACTTCGGCCACGCTCTGCATGGTGTCCAGGCCGATGAAGTCGCTGAGGTGCAGCGGCCCCATGGGATGGCCGCAGCCCAGCTTCATGGCGGCATCGATGTCCTCGGGGGTGGCGAGCCGCTGCTCGGCGCAGCGGATGGCATCCAGCAGGTAGGGCACCAGGAGCCGGTTCACCACGAAGCCCGGGGCGTCCGGGGCCATGACGGCGGTCTTGCCGAGACCCTGGACGAAGCCCCGCAGGGTGGCCAGGGTCTCCTCGGTGGTGGCCAGGGTGCGGATGATCTCCACCAGGGGCATGACCGGGACGGGGTTGAAGAAGTGCAGGCCCGCGAAGCGGCCCAGGCGCGTGGGATCGAGCACCGGGCCGAGCTGGGCCACGGACAGGCTGGAGGTGTTGGTGCAGAGGATCGCCCCGGGGCCCAGGATGCGGTCGAGCTCCGCAAAGGTCTGGAGCTTGAGGTCTAGGCGCTCGGGGATGGCCTCCACCACCAGGTCGCAGTCCGCCAGGGTGGCGAAGGACAGGGTGCCCTGCAGGTTCTGCTTCCAGGCGCTGCGCTGCTCCTCGGTGACCTTGCCCTTGGCCACGGCCCGGTCCCAGGTGCCGTGGATGCGGGCCAGCCCCTTGGCGAGGAAGGTCTCTTCCGCTTCCTTCACCCAGACCTGGCAGCCGGCCTCTGCCGCGCACTGCGCAATGCCCGAGCCCATGAGCCCACAACCGACGATGCCGACGCGCTGGATGTCCACGGGTGTCTCCCTTTGATGGTCTGCGCCCATTGTGGGAGCTTTCGGCGGGGCAGGGGAGGCTGACCTTGGGTAGGAGGCTCTCAGCTATCGGCTGTCGGCTGTCGGCTGTCAGCTGTCAGCTGGCGCCGACCCACTCAGGGGCGTTCGCCTGAGTCCTCCTGGTCCTTCCTTCGCCGAGAGCCTGCCCGGGTGGGTCAGGTCCTGCTTTGGCTGATAGCTGAGAGCCGACAGCTCGCCCTGAGCCGTGCTGGACTGCTTCCTAAGTGTTCCAGGGAAAGTTTATTAGCTTGGCCCTGCGGGAATCCCCCTCCTGTTGGTATCCTTGGTGACAACTCCACCAGACCCTGGCGATTTCAACCCATCACCGAACTTCGGAGGCTGTCGTGAACCGAGCAACCAAGCATCTCCTCTTTGCCGCGGCTGGCCTGCTGGCCGTCAGCGCCATGGCCGGCGACCTCAAGATCGGCGTCGCGGAGGCCCTGACCGGCGGCGCGGCCCAGTACGGCGTGCCCATCCGCAACGGCTTCCAGCTGGCCGCGGACGAGATCAACGCCAAGGGCGGCATCAACGGCAACAAGCTCGTGCTGGTCATCGAGGACGAGCAGGGCAAGAAGGAAGAGGCCATCAACGTCTTCAAGAAGCTCATCTTCCAGGACAAGGTCCTGATGATCTTCGGGCCCACCCTGTCCAACTCCATGTTCGCCGCAGGCCCCGTGGCCAACGCCGCCAAGGTGGTGGCCTTCGGTACTTCCAACACCGCCAACGGCATCAGCGAGATGGGGCCCTACATCTTCCGCAACTCGGTGATGGAGAGCGACGTGCTGCCGGTGACCGTCAGCACCGCTGTGAAGCACTACAAGATCAAGAAGGTCGCGGTGATCTACGGCAACGACGACGCCTTCACCAAGAGCGGCTACGACGTCTTCAAGAAGGTGCTGGAGGACCAGAAGATCCCCGTGACCACCACCGAGACCTATGTGAAGGGCGACGTGGACTTCAAGGCCCAGCTCACCAAGATCAAGGCCACCAACCCCGATGCCGTCATCTGCTCCGGCCTTGCCGAGGAGGCGGCCACCCTCATGGTCCAGGCCCGCGGCCTCGGCTTGAAGGTGCCCTTCATCGGCGGCAACGGCTTCAACTCACCCA
Organism: uncultured Holophagaceae bacterium; assembly: GCA_903876615.1. The sequence continues at coordinate 10,532 of CAIRAS010000263.1, read as the reverse complement.
AGCTGTTCGAGGTCTCCAAGACCGCGGGCGAGGGCACCTTCGTGGGCAGCCCCTGGGCCAACACCAATCCCACCCCGGCCAACCAGCACTTCGTGGAGGCCTACCGGGCGAAATACGGCTCAGAGCCCAACCAGTTCGCGGCCCAGGCCTTCGACGCCATGACCATCGCTGCCGCGGCCCTGAAGACCATCAAGGTCACCGGCAACCTGGCCAACGACCGAGAGGCCCTGCACGCCGCGCTGCCCAAGGTGGCCCTCAGCGGCGCCACCGGCCCGTTCAAGTTCCGGCAGTCGGTCGGCAAGGACGGCAAGCCCGCGGGCTACGACGCCGACCAGAAGCCGTTCATCTACGTGATCCGGGACGGCAAGTTCGTCCTCTTCACCGGCAAGTAGGCGATTTCCCCAGGCCCCATGCTCGAACAGCAACTCGTCAACGCCCTCACCCTGGGCAGCGTCTATGCCCTCTTCTCCCTGGGCTTCACGCTGGTGTTCGGTGTGCTGGAGGTCATCAACCTCTCCCACGGCGCCATGTTCATGGCCGGCAGCTTCGCGGCCATGACCGTGGTGACGCGCTTCAAGGCGCCCCTGGCCGTGGGCATCCTGGCCGCCATGCTGGTGTCGGGTCTCCTGGGCCTGGCCATCGACGCGCTGATCCTGAAGCGGCTGCGGGCCCGCCACGCGCCGCACCTGATCCCGATGATCGCCACGATCGGAGCCACCACGGTCCTCACCAGCGCCGCCCAGGGGCTGTTCGGGGTGGAGGTCCAGCGCTTCCCCGACGAGCTGCTCTCCACCCGGGAGTTCATCTTCGGCAGCGTGCACGTGCGGGCTCTGGAGCTGGCCATCGTGGGCATCGCCTTCCTGCTCATGACGACCCTGTTCCTGGTGCTGCGGCACACCCGCCAGGGGCGCGCCCTGCGGGCCATCGCCGAGTCCCCGAAGGCCGCTGCCCTGCTGGGCGTCAACGTCGAGGGCCTGTTCATGGCCACCTCCTTCACGGCCGCAGCCTTGGGCGGCGTGGCGGGCCTGCTCATCGGCCTGAACTTCAACTCGGTCACCCCGCTCATGGGTCAGCCTATCCTCCACAAGGGGATCGCGGTGGTCATCCTGGGCGGCATGGGCGACATCCGCGGCGCCCTCTTCGGGGGGCTGTTCCTGGGCTTCGCCGAGGTGCTGAGCAAGGCCTACCTCTCGTCCCAGATGGGCGACGCCGTGGCCTTCGGCCTGCTGTTCCTGATCCTCCTGGTGCGGCCCGCGGGGCTGTTCGGCCGGGTGCTGGAGCGCAAGGCCTGACATGGAAGCCTTCGCCGACTTCTGGGCCACCTACAGCACGCTCATCTTCACGGTGGGCATCCACGCGCTGCTCGCCCTCTCCCTCTGGCTGACCCTCTCCTGCGGCCTGCTCTCCCTGGCCAACGCGGCCTTCATGGGCATCGGCGCCTACACCGCGGCGCTGCTGACCCTGCACCTGCACTGGCCCTTCCCCATGGTCCTGGCCGCCGGCGCCCTGGCCCCGGCGGCGGTGGCGCTGGTGATCGGGGCGCCGACGCTCCGCCTCTCGGGGGTCTACCTGGCCATGGCGACCCTGGCCTTCGGCGAGGTGACCCGCATCCTGGTCCTCAACCTGGAGATCACCGGCGGCCCCGAGGGACTGAACGGGATCCCGCTGCTCACCACCTGGTGGCACATCGTCCTGATCCTCGCGGCGGCTGGCTACGCCCTGGCGCGTCTGCGGCGCTCCCGCATGGGGCGGGCCTTCGAGGCCATCCGGGAGGACGAGGTGGCGGCGCGGATGATGGGCATCGACGTGGAAGGGCACAAGCTCGCAGCCTTCACGCTCGGGGCTGTGCTGGCGGGACTCGCGGGGGCCCTGAACGCCCACTCCACCTTCTTCATCAGCCCCCGGGAGTACGGCTTCGAGAACGCCGTGGACATCCTGACCATGACCATCCTGGGCGGCATCTCCAGCCTCATCGGCCCGGTGCTGGGGGCCACCATCCTCACCCTGCTGCCGGAGCTCCTGCGCTTTCTCCATGCCTACCGGCTGGCGGTGAACGGCCTGATCCTCATCGGCGTGGTGCTGTTCCTTCCCACAGGGCTGTGGGACTCTCGCCGCCTCCGCCAGCTGGTTGGCGCCTGGCGCACCCGCCGGGAGGGCAAGCCATGAGCATGCTGTCCATCCGTGGTCTCGGGAAGCACTTCGGCGGGCTACAGGTCCTGCACGACGTGAACCTCGAGGTGCCGGGCGGCGCCATCTTCGCGCTCATCGGTCCCAACGGCGCGGGCAAGACCACGGTCTTCAACCTGGTGACGGGGCTCCTGCGGCCCTCGGCCGGCGCCATCAGCTTCGAGGGCCAGGACCTCGCCGGCATTGCGCCCCACCGGATCACCCGGCTGGGCATCGCCCGCACCTTCCAGAACATCCGCCTCTTTCCCGACATGACCCTGCTGCAGAACGTCATGGTGGGCCGGCACCACCTGACGAACTACAGCGGCATCGCGGCCCTCTTCGCGCTGCCGTCCTTCCGGGAGGCCGAGCGGCGCTCCCGCGAGCGGGCGCTGGAGCTGCTCTCCTGGGTCAAGCTGGACCACAAGGCCGAGTCCACCGCCGACAACCTCTCCTATGGCGAGCAGCGGAAGCTGGAGTTCGCCCGGGCCCTGGCCACCGAGCCCAAGTTGCTGCTGCTCGACGAGCCCGTGGCGGGCATGAACTCGTCTGAGAAGGCCGTGCTGATGGAGGAGATCCGGAACATCCGCGACCGCGGCTATGGTGTCTTCCTCATCGAACACGACATGCGCTTCGTCATGAACCTCTGCGACCGGGTCGCCGTGCTCAACTTCGGTCGGATCATCGCCGAGGGCGCCCCGGAGGAGATCCGCAACAACCCCGAGGTCATCGAGGCCTACCTGGGCCGCGGCGACGAGGCGGAGGTGCTGCCATGAGCGTCCTGCTGGAGGTCCAGGACCTTGCGGTGGCCTACGGGCACATCGACGCCGTCAAAGGCGTCTCCTTCCAGCTCGAGGAGGGCAAGATCACCGCTCTGGTGGGAGCCAACGGCGCCGGCAAGAGCACCACCCTGCTGGCCCTCTCCGGCCTGCTGCGCCCCAAGGGGGGCTCCGTGCGCTTCGCGGGCGAGGACATCACGGGCCTCGCCCCGCACCAGATCGTGCGGCGGGGCATCGTCCAGGTGGCCGAGGGGCGGGCCATCCTCACCACGCTCACGGTGCGGGAGAACCTGGACCTGGGGGCCTACACCCGCCGGGACCGGGCCGGCGTGGCCGACAGCCTGGCGCGGGTGTTCAACCTCTTCCCGCTGCTGGAGGAGCGGACCCGGCAGTATGCGGGCAACCTCTCCGGGGGCGAGCAGCAGATGCTCGCCATCGGCCGGGCCCTGATGGCGAAACCCCGTCTGCTGCTGCTGGACGAGCCCTCCATGGGCCTGGCCCCCCTCATGGTCCAGGAGATCTTCCGCACCCTCGTCGAGATCAACCGCGACGGTCTGACGGTCCTGCTGGTGGAGCAGAACGTCCGCCAGGCGCTGAAGATCTCCGCGCAGGGCTATGTCCTGGAGACCGGCCTGGTCGTGTTGGCGGATACCGGTGCCAGCCTGCTGGTGAACCCCAAGGTCGCCGAGCACTACCTGGGCGGCTGAGGTGGTTCCTTCTCCCAGAGATGGTTACCGATCTTGCTTCAAAGAAAAAGGATCACCACCAAGAGACCAAGACACCAAGAACTGAGAAAGCAGAAGACCAAGTGCATTTCTTGGTGCCCTTGGTGTCTTGGTGGCAAAATATTTAATTTTATTGAGGTTGCGGATTCAGCTCAGACCCGCCCCGGCGGCCCTGCCAGGATGCCCCGCAGGCGGTGGGTGAGCTGGGCCACGGTGAAGGGCTTGCGGAGCAGGGGCGCATCCAGCCGGGCCAAGCCGTGGGGGCCCAGCTCGTTGGCGGTGTAGCCGGACATGTACAGCACCCGGAGGGAGGGGTGCGAGGCCACCAGATCCGTCGCCAGGACGGGGCCGCTGTCGCCGGGCATGATCACGTCCGTGAGCAGGAGGTCGATGCCGGCGGGGTTGCTCCGGAAGATCCAGCGGGCCTCCTCGGCGTCCCGGGCTGCCAGCACCTTGTAGCCATGGGCCATGAGGCACCCCTGGGTGGACTCCCGCACGGCGGGTTCGTCCTCCACCAGCAGGATGGTCTCGCTGCCCCGCAGGGCCTCGGACCCGCTGGGCGCATCCGGTGCCGCCACCGGGGCCGTGGACCGTGGAAAGGCCAGACGGAGGGTGGTGCCGTCGCCGGGCTTCGACCAGACATCGATGCCGCCCTGGGCGGACTTCAGCAGGCCGTAGACCGAGGCCAGGCCCAGCCCGGTGCCCTTGCCGCGGCTCTTGGTGGTGAAGAAGGGCTCGAAGAGGTGTTGCAGCGTGGCCTCGTCCATGCCGGTGCCGGAATCCGTGACATCCAGGACCACGTTCTCTCCGGAGTCGATGGGCAGATAGGGCGTGATGACGGTCTCCTGGACCCGCTGGTTGCGGAGCCGGAGGGTGAGCTTGCCGCCGTCGGGCATGGCGTCCCGCGCGTTGGCGGCCAGGTTCAGGAGGGCCTGCTCCAGCTCGTTGGGGTCTATGGTGATGGACCAGGCCTGGGGATCCAGATCCAGGACCAGGCGGACCTGCTCGCCCAGGAGGCCCTCCAGAAGCGGCGCCACGCCCTGGATCAGCTCCCCCGGATCGATGGTTTTGGACTGGGGCGAGTCCTTGCGGCAGAAGGAGAGCAGGCGGCCGGTCAGCACGGCGCCCCGGGTGGCGGCCCCGTAGATCCGCCGCAAGTCCTGCGCCGCTGGGTGGCCCTCGGGAAGGTGGGTCTCCGCCAGTTCCGCGTTGCCGAGAATGGCGCTCAGCAGGTTGTTGAAGTCATGGGCGATGCCGCCAGCGAGGCGGCCCACGGCCTCCATCTTCTGCGACTCCCGCAGCTGGTCCTCCAGCCGGTGGCGCTCGGTGATGTCCCGGGCATTCAGCACCAGGCCGTGGACGGCGGGGTCGGCCAGGTGATCGCTGCCCGAGATCTCAAGAATCCGCCAGCTGCCGTCCGTGTGCCGCATCCGGCACTGGTGGAGGAGGGGCTGGGACTGCCGGAGCAGTGCCTTCAGGAAGATCGTGGTCGCCGCCGCGTCGTCGGCATGGATGAGATCCCTGAGATCCTGGCCGGTCAGGTCCTCGGGAGCGAGGCCCAGCACCTTGGTCGCTGCCGGGCTCGCGAAGCTCACCTCGCCCTGCGGATCCAGGACCAGGACCAGATCCGAGGAGTGCCGGACCAGGGCCACGAAGCGGGATTGGACCTGGGCGGTGGCAGCCTCGGCGGCGAGCCGGGCGGTCTCCCGCAGGGCCAGGGATTCCCGGAGGAGCAGGACGACGATGAGCAGCAGGATCCCCACCAGCATCTTCTGGGCCGTGGCGGCATCCACCGAGCCATGGAGAAGCAGGTAGGCCAGGCCGATGGAGACGAAGAGGATGGTGAGCATGGGCACGGGGCTCACCGTGGCGGGCCGGAGGGGCTGCGTAGGCGCAGGGTCGGTCCGGATCCGCCAGCTCCCCAGGAGGGTCAGCACCAGGGCGAGGGCGTTGCCGATGTTCACCCAGTAGCGGATGCCCGCCTGCATGGCCTGGGCGATCTCCATGGCGAAGACTAGGTCCGCCAGCCAGGAGATGCCCAGGCCCGCCAGCAGCAGGTTCATCCCTAACCGCGAGGGGAAGGGCACGGACTGGAGCAGGACCTTGTTCAGGACCATCACCCCCACGAAGGCCATGAGCGGGTAGGCGGCACTGAGGACGGAAGCGAGATTCAGGGAGCGTTGCAGGGTCGGTTGCACGACGAAGACCCAGACCGGAGCCCCGACGCCGACAATGAACGCCGCGCTGTCCAGGAGCACCCGCCAGAAGCCGGGCAGGGGCGGGCTAGCCTTGGGCAGGCGGTAGAGGCCCATGAAGGTGAGGGGGTAGGCGGACAGGTAGAAGATGTCCACCAGGCCGAGGTTGGCGAGCTGACCCTGGAGGTTGGAGGTGAAGGGAAAGAGCAGCCCGGCCACCACGGACGAGAGCCAGGCCCCCGCCAGCCAGCGGGTGGCCGAACGGTAGCCTTCCGGCAGGTCCAGTCGGGCCGAGGCCTTCCAGAGTGTCCAGGCCGTCGCCCCCTGCAGCAGCATCAGGTAGCCGATCTCCAGGATCCGGTGTCCGGTCGTGGGCTCCGGATAGGTGGTGAGCCAGGCCACATAGACCGGGGCACAGCCAAGCAGGCCTAGTAGCCAGAGGGGGGCCCGGGGGAGCGGAGCAGAGGTGGTTCCAGGAGGCATGCGGTCCCGGTCAAAAAGAGAGGAAGGGCGCCTGGGCGCTCACCGCTCCTTCGGCAGCCAAGCCCAAGGCATGAATCGGAGCCAGTAATATTTTTTCGACCTTGGTGGCGGGTGGCCGCTCAGATCTCCAGGTAGGTGTGCAGCTTCCGCTCTTCGGTGAGCAGGGCCCGCAGGGCCTCGGCGGCATCGTTCTTGGCGCTGGCCTTGCGCTTGGTCTGGGGCCCCTGGATCAGCACGTCGGGGTCGTAGTGGACACTGCGCAGCACGTGGTCCACGGTGTCGCCCTTGACGATGTGCTGGATCTTGAAGGTGTCGTCCTCGTGGACCATGATGTGCGCCTCGTTGGGGGCGCCGAAGAGGTTGTGCCGCATGCCCAGGATGTCCTGGTAGGCACCGGTCAGGAAGAAGGCCACGTAGTAAGCCTCGCCGCCCCGGGGCTCGTGGAGCGGGATCTCGTCGCGGACGTCCTTCAGGTCGATGAACTTCTCCATCTTCCCGTCGCTGTCGCAGGTGATGTCGCAGAGCGTCGCGGACAGGCCCGGCTTCTCCTTCAGGCGGTGGATGGGCATCACCGGGAAGAGCTGCTCGATGGCCCAGTGGTCAGGCATGGACTGGAAGATGCTGAAGTTGGCGATGAGCTTGTCGGCCAGGCTCTTGTTGAGGTCCTGGAACTCCTCGGGCACGTACTTGAGACTCTTGCTGCTGAGGATGCGCGACAGCTTCCGGCAGACCTCCCAGAACAGCGTCTCGCCCTTGCTGCGGTCCTCCAGACCCAGGTAGCCCAGGTTGAAGAGCGTGAGCATCTCGTCCTTCTGGGTGATGGCGTCGTGGTACATCTCGGCGAAATTCTTGATGGAGATGTTGTCCCGCGTGTAGGCCAGCTCCTTGAGGATCTGCGGCTCGTTGCCCGTGAGGGTCACGGTGTATTTGGTGTGCGTGGTGTCGATGAGGCCGATGATGTCCACCACCACCACCTCGTGGTAGGCCACGATGGCGCGGCCCGACTCGCTGAGCAGGTCCGGCATGGGCACCTGTTCCTGGGTGCAGATGTCCTTGGTGGTGTAGACCACGTCCGCGGCGTATTCGGAGATGGTGTAGTTCATGGAGCTGCTGAAGGTGGTCTTGCTGCCGTCGTAGTCCACACCCAGGCCGCCGCCCACGTTGAGGTAGCGGATGGGCACGCCCATCTTGCGGAGCTTGGCGTAGATGCGGGTGGCCTCCTTCATGGCCGACTTGATCTTGCGGATGTCCGTGATCTGGCTGCCGATGTGGAAGTGCAGCTCGATGACGCAGTCCAGCAGGTCGCGCTTTTCCAGCACCTCGATGGCGTCCAGGATCTCCCGGGTGGTGAGGCCGAACTTGGCGTGGTCGCCGGCGCTGGTCTCCCACTTGCCGGAGCCCTGGGCGTTGAGCTTGGCCCGCAGGCCGATGAGGGGCTCGACTTTGAGCTCCTTGGCCACCTTGAGGATCAGGGGCAGCTCGGTCATCTTCTCGACGGTGATGACCACCTTGCGGCCGGCCTTGCGAGCCAGCAGGGCCATGCGGATGAAGGACTCGTCCTTGTAGCCGTTGCAGAGCACCAGGGCCTCGGGGTGCAGGTCCAGACTGAGGGCGATGATCAGCTCGGGCTTGGAGCCCGCCTCCAGGCCGTAGTGATACTTGTTGCCGGCCCGGACGATCTCCTCGACCACTTCCTTGGTCTGGTTGGTCTTCACGGGGTAGACGCCCTGGTAGCCACCTTCGTAGCCGAACTCGTTGATGGCGCGGCGGAAGGCCTCGTTGACCTCGACCACCCGGTGGGCCAGGACCTGGGGGAAGCGCAGGTTCAGGGGCGTCCGGAGGCCCTTCTTCTTGAGCTGCTGGATGATCTCGTAGACATCGCAGCTGAGGGCATCGTCCTGGGTGGGGGTGATCTCGAGGTGCCCCTTGGCGTTGATGCCGAAGTAGCCATTTCCCCATTCTTTTACGCCATACAGCGCCGTTGCGTCCTGGACCGTCCAGTGCTTCATGGGCATTCCAGGGGCCTCCTCGAATCGGGGCGGCCACCTTCGGCCGGAAGCTTGTTTATAGAAAAAAAAGCCGAATAACTCCAATGAAAATTTAGGATTTCTCGATTCGGGCCAGGGTTGCCCGCCAGTGGCGGTCCCGGACGCGCCTCAGGGCGGTCCTCCGGGTGAGCTTCCGCCACTGGGCCGCACCGCGCGGCAACTCGCTGGCTGGGCGGGTATGCAGCGGGCTCAGGCCGCCCCAGAGGGTCGGGTCGCCCCAGACCGGGGCCCGGTTCCAGGGGCAGGCCTCCTGGCAGGCATCGCAGCCCGCAGCCCACTGGCTGGTGGCCAGGGCCGCCGCCACCTCGGTGGGGGGGTCGGCCTCGGTCTCGATGGTGTAGGTGGTCAGGCAGCGGTCCGGATCCAGGAGGAAGGGGGTCAGCGCTCCCGAGGGACAGGCCTCCAGGCAGGCGGTGCAGGTGCCGCAGTGCTCCGCCATGAAGGGCTCGTCCGCCGGCAGCGCCACGGAGAGCAGCAGGACCCCCAGGAAGCCCCAGGACCCCTCCTTGCCGGCGATGAGCAGGGTGTGCTTGCCCTGCCAGCCCAGCCCGGCCCGGGCGGCCAGCTGGCGCTCCAGCAGGGGGGCCGTGTCCACGCAGACCCGCCCCTCCAGCCCCGGCCAGCGGGCCTGGGCGGCCTCCAGCAGGCGGGTCAGGCGGGGCTTCAGGAGCATGTGGTAGTCCGGTCCCCAGAGGTAGCGGCTCAGCTTCAGGCTGCCCGGGGCGGCCCCGGGCACGGCCTCGGGGCGGGCGTAGGGAAAGAAGCCCACCAGGGCGGTGCGGGCCAGGGGGAAGACGGCCCGGGGATCCGCCAGGATCGCGGGGTCCAGGTAGGGCAGGAGGGCGCCACGGCCCTCCTGGAACCAGGTTTCGAGGCGTGCTGCCTCGGCTGCGAAGGGGTCGCAGGGGGCGAAACCCGCCAGGGCAAAGCCCGCCGAAAGCGCTTCGGCGTGAAGCCAGCCCTTGAAAGCCAAGGGATCCAGGTGTTCAACTGGCACGCGAAGGCCACCTCCCATGGACATTCTTACCCTCGAACTCCTCGACGTCACGGTCTTCCAGGCCCTGCTGGAGCTACGGGCCCTCCTGGCGGAGCATCCGGGCGAGCCCATGCGCATCCTGGGCGAGGAGGACCTGCTCCGCCTCAACGTGGTGGGCTTCCTGGAGAAGCAGGGTCGCATCGTCCGGGTGACCCGGCCCGGCAACCCCTGGGAGGTGCAGGTGGCAGCCGCCTCCCGCCCCCTGGCGCCGGCCGTGCCCGCGGCCCCGCTCCGGCTGCCGGTGCTGCTGCTGCGGAGCGCCTTCGCCCCGGGCGACCGGGCCCTGGGGCGGCGCCTGCTGCTGGAGACCCTGGCCCTGCTGGAGGCGGGCACCCCCTGGCTCTGCCTCGCCCACCAGGCCGTGGAGCTGCTGGAGGACCCGGGGGCCGTGGTCATCCTGGAAGGCCTGCGGGGTCGGGGCATCCCGGTCCACGTCTCGGCGGCGAGCCTAGCCCACGGCGGCCAGGGTCCCACCAGCTTCGAGCAGGTCTCTGATGAAGGCTGGCAGAAGCTCCTTTCGCGCGGCGGCTTGACCGTGCTGTAGGCTGGTGGAGGAGCCCATGTCCTCCCGATGAACCTGCCCAACATCCTCTCCGTTGCCCGCATCCTCATGGTGCCGGTGCTGGTCGTCGTCCTGATGACGAAGGTGACGAACCACGAGGTCATCGGGGTGGTCGTCTTCTGGATCGCCTCCATCACGGACTGGCTGGACGGCTACCTGGCCCGCCGCTGGAAGCAGGTGACGACCCTGGGCAAGCTCCTGGATCCCCTGGCGGACAAGCTGCTGGTCTCTGGGGCGCTGATCTCGCTGGTGGAGCTCAACCTGGCCCCGGCGTGGATGACCTTCATCATCCTGGCGCGGGAGTTCGCCATCACCGGGCTGCGGGGCATCGCCAGCGAGGAAGGCCTCACCATCCCCGCCGGCACCGTGGGCAAGTGGAAGATGGGCTTCCAGGTGGCGGCCATCTCCTGTCTCCTGCTCGGGCCCCGCCTGGACTACTGGCTCTACCTCTGGACCCGCTACGAGATCTTCTCCTTCTTCATCCAGCTCAACCGGCCCTACACCTTCTTCTGGGGCATGGGCGTCCTGCTGCTCTGGG
>CAIRAS010000262.1 GCA_903876615.1 uncultured Holophagaceae bacterium | reverse complement strand
TTCGATTGACGAATTTGCCGTGTGGGCCGGAATCTGCCGGTCCAAGGTCTATATGGAAATTGTTGCGGAGCGCCTCGTCGCCGATAAGGTCGGGCGGCGTACCCTCATCTGGAAGTCAGAAGCTGAGCGTTGGCGCGCTGAATTGCCGAAGTTTGTGGTCCGGCGACCTCAGCCCACGCCGGTCCCCTGAGCTGTGTCAGATCGGGCACGGGCACTAGGACTAGCTGGGGCCAGCGTTAGTTTTCCCTTGGAGGTGCTATGGGTATCAGTCTGGGAGCCTGCGGCGGTGAATACCCTCAGTCATTGACTAATCTGATCTTTCTGCCCTCGTACACAGCGGCAGAGAAGCCGATGGCCCGTGGCCCCTGGGCTCTTCGGCCTTCTCTCGGCTCCAGTTTGAAGTGGGAGACGGTTTCGGGATCCATCAGCCATCCCGCCAGCTTACGGTGGAGCTTGGATTTGGCCTGTGCGAACTCGTCTTCATTGATGGCTCGGTTGTTGAAGAGTGCGTCCCAGGTCCCCTCGAGCTCCTCTTCGCTTCCAGAGACTTCCCGAGTGGAATAGAGATCCAGGGCCGACCAGCGCTCCAGGATGTGCCGGGCGAAGGGCCTGGCCTCAGAGCGGAGGAGAGGTCGGCCTGCGCGGATGTAGGCCCCTAGGATCAAGGCATCCTTTGGAGCGAGCTTGCCCAGATCGTAGCGCTCACCTCGCTGGAGTTTGTGCAGGTGGAGGGTCTCGAGGTCCAGGACCAGTTCTGGAAGACCGGCCAGATCGGCCAGGGCTGCCCCGAGGATATCGACCACACCAAAGTCATCGAGCGCGACCTTTGCACGCTGGGCAACGCTTCGGAGTCTGACCAGAGGCACCTCGATGCCGTCCAGTTGGATGTCTGTAGACCTGGGATGGCGATCATCCCCGGGGAAGGCCCACTTGGACTGGATCACCTCACCTTCAGGCAAATCCTCCGGCAGCCGCAGCAGGATGTGGAAAGCCCAGTCCTTGGGCCTAGCGAGCAGGGTCATGGCCTGCTGGAGGCAGGAACTCATGGTCTTGCGGCCGCCAGAGATGCAGGCCACCACAGCCTCAGCCTGGCCATCCTGAGCCTTCAGGATGGCCTTCCGGAAGGCTCGGTCCATGGCAACGGCTTCGTCCCGATTCCGGTTATCCGTGGACTCCAGGGGCTCCGCTTCCCATGTCACATGCCTGGGTCCCAGCCACGATGGATCCTTATCAAGAGCCAGGCGGAGCCGGTCCAGCGCACCCTCAGGCGCAAAGAGCTGGCGCTCAGCTTCGGCCCGCGAAGTGGAAGTCCCAACGCAGGTGAGGCCGGTCACCTCAAGACCGCAGGTCTGGTCGAGCCACCAGAGCGCTTCGGTCAGCACAGCGGGGCTGGTGCCCATGCTGGAGATGAGGTGAACGGTAGTCATGGGGAATCCCCTTCGATGGTCGACTTCGGCGTTGGTACATGGCGCTGACAGGAAAACGATGGCCCCTTTGTCACTGGGTGACAATCCAAGCCCTCCATGAGGAGGGGCTAGCCTTCCCGATCCAGGAGCGACCGGGTGCTTTGCTTTCTCAAGGGCTTCGCCTTGGAGGGCACGACCACCCGCTGCTGGCACGCGCTCCCCCAGCGCGGCCGACCCGCCCGGCTCAGGGCCAGCAGCCACTTGCGCCCTTTGTTCTGGT
>CAIRAS010000261.1 GCA_903876615.1 uncultured Holophagaceae bacterium | reverse complement strand
TGATCAAGACCGGGATATACGGGCTCATGCGCGCCCTCACGCTCCTGGGCGCGCCCCCGGCCTGGTGGGGCTGGTGCCTGGTCGGAGTCGGTGCGGTCTCCGGCATCATGGGCGTGCTCTTCGCCCTGGCCCAGCACGACCTCAAGCGCCTGTTGGCCTATCACAGCGTGGAGAACATCGGCATCATCGCCCTGGGCCTGGGCGTGGGCCTGCTGGGACGCGCGCACGGCCTGCCGCTGGTGGCCTGGCTCGGCTTCGGCGGGGCCCTGCTGCACGTGCTCAACCACGCCCTGTTCAAGGGGCTGCTCTTCCTGGGCGCCGGCTCGGTCCTGCATGGGGCGGGCACGCGGGACATGGAGCACCTGGGCGGCCTGCTCAAGCGCATGCCCTGGACCGGCGCCTGCTTTTTGGTCGGGGCCGCCGCCATCTGCGGCCTGCCGCCGTTCAACGGCTTCGTCAGCGAGTTCCTCATCTACTTGGCCGCTTTCCTGGCCGTGGTCCATGGGCAGGCCTCCTGGGGCGCGGCCGTGATCGCGTCTCTGGCCCTCATCGGCGGACTGGCCCTGGCCTGCTTCACCAAGGCCTTCGGGGTGGTGTTCCTGGGCGAGCCGCGCGGGGAGAAAGCCGCGGCCGCGCAGGAGTGCGGCTGGCTCATGCGCCTGAGCATGGCGGTCCTGGCCGCGGGCTGCCTGGCCGTGGGCCTCTGCGGCGCGGTCGTGGTCTCCTGGGCGGGCGCGGCCATTGATCAGCTCGCGGCGCAGCCCTTCGCCTGGCCGGCTGCCCTGGCGCCCCTGCACTTAATCTCCGCCGGAGCCGCTTTGCTGTTGTGCCTGCTGGCCCTGGCCGCGGGCCTGCGCGCCTGGCTGCTGAGGGGACGGGCGGTCGGCAGCGGCCTCACCTGGGACTGCGGCTACGCCGCGCCCGGCGCGCGCATGCAGTACACCGCCTCCTCCTTCGCCCAGCCCATCACCGGGCTCTTCGCGTCATTCCTGCGCACGCGCGAGCGCGCCGCAGGGCCCGAGGGCTATTTCCCGGCCGAGGCCTCCTACGCGACCGAGACCCCGGACCTCTGCCGCGAGCGCCTCTACCAGCCCGCTTTCGAAGGCGTCCTGAGGCTGGTCTGGCGGCTGCGCTGGCTCCAGCACGGCAGGGTGCAGCTCTACGTGCTCTACATCGCGCTGACTTTGCTGGTCCTGCTGCTCTGGAGGCTCGGATGAGCCCCAGTGCCCTGCACCTGCCCGTGGCTCTGCTCTGCGCGCCCCTGCTGCCGGGCATCATCAACCGGGTCAAAGCCTTTTTCGCCGGCCGTACCGGGCCGAGCGTGCTCCAGCCCTACCGCGATATGCTCAAGCTCCTGATCAAGGGCGCGGTGTACAGCCGCACCACGACCTGGGTGTTCCGCGCCGGGCCCGTCGTGGCGCTGGCCTCCACGACGGTCGCGCTGGCGCTCCTGCCTCTGGGCGGGCTGCCCGCCCTGCTGGCCTTCCCCGGGGACATCGTGTTCTTCGCCTACGTCCTGGCCTTGGGGCGCTTCTTCACGGTCGCCGCCGCCCTGGACACGGGCTCCGCCTTCGCAGGCATGG
>CAIRAS010000260.1 GCA_903876615.1 uncultured Holophagaceae bacterium | reverse complement strand
GCGGCCATGCCCGGCAGGTGGGCCGCGCCGCCGGCCCCGGCGATGAGGACGCGCAGCCCCCGGCTCTCGGCCTGCTCGCAGTAGCTGAAGAGCTTGTCCGGCGTGCGGTGGGCGCTGACCACCTCGGCCTCGAAGGGAATGCCGAGCTCGTCCAGCGTCGCCGCCGTGTGCTCCATGGTCTCCCAGTCCGAGCGGGATCCCATTATCAGGCCAACGAGTGGTGGGTTCGACATGGCGGGCTCCGGTCTAGATAGCGGCAGACCCCCACAGGATATCCCTTTCCTGGTTACCGGCCTTGCTTCGCCAATTCGGACCTTCAAGGAACTCCACGAAGGACACGAAGAACTGCCTAAAAGGACACGAAGGCACGGCCATTGCGCCGACAGGACATCCGGGCCTAGGGCCCCCGGTCGCGTGCGACCGGCCAAGGGGGCGGCGGCTGGAACGGCTTATTGGGGCCGCAGCCAGCCGCCGCCCCCGTGGGGATGCCCGGGGTGAGTCAGAGCGCATTCGTGTGCTTCCTGCACCCGCAGGGCGTCTTCGTTGACTTCGTGGAGCATCTTTGTAGCGGAGTCTGGCCGATAACCAGAATCCCTTTTATCTCAGTATCGGCGCAGCCGATACTGAGCGAAGCGAAGGCAGGGTAGGGCTCTCACCCCTCCCTGGTCCATGATGGTTCCATGGCGAACGTGGTGGTGGTGGGTGGTGGCGCGGCAGGGCTGGTGGCAGCCTGGCAAGCGGCCTCGCTGGGTCACCGGGTCCGGCTGCTGGAGGCCAACGGTCGGTTGGGCGTGAAGCTGCGGATCAGCGGCGGCGGGAAGTGCAACCTCACCCACGACGGCCCGGCCCGGAGCCTGCTCGCAGCCTTTTCCCGGGATCAGGGACGGTTCCTGCGGCCCAGCCTCCATGCCTTTGATAATCAGGCCCTGCTGGAGCTGCTGCGCCGAGAGGGTGTGGAGACCTACAGCCGGGAGAATGGTCGCATCTTTCCCCTGGATCGGCCCGGCAGCGCCGCCGCCGTGGTGGAGGCCTTCGAGACCCTGGTGACCCGTGCCGGGGTCAGCGTGCAGACCGGCGCCCGCGCGGTGGCCCTGGACGGGAACGCCCCACGGCTGTCGGCCGTCCGGCTAGAGCAGGAGCGCCTGACGGCGGATCTCTTCATCCTGGCCACTGGCGGCGCCAGCTATCCCGAGACCGGCACCCGGGGTGAAGTGCTGGGCTGGTTGAAGGGCCTGGGTGTGCCGATCCGACCCTGGTTTCCCGCCCTGGCACCCATTCCGCTCCAGCGGCCGCGGCCGCACTGGGAGGGCGTGGCCCTCCGCGAGGGTGAGCTGCGGCTGGCGGCGGGCCCCGAAGGCCGCCGCCTGGCGGTGTTCGCCGGGGACCTGCTCTTCACCAAGGTCGGCCTCAGCGGCCCAGCGGTCCTGGAACTCAGCCAGGCCACGGAGCGGGCGCGGCGGGAGGGCAAGGCCTGGCTGACCTACGCGACGCTCCTGGAGCCGCCCGAGGTTGTCGACGCGGCGCTCCAGGCTGAGCAGCGCACCAACCCCCACCTGCGGGCCGCCACCTGGCTGGGTCGCCACCTGCCCGAGCGCCTGGTGGAACCCCTGCTGCAGGAGGCCGGGCTGAGTGCCACCGGCGCGCTCAAGGACCTGCCCCGGGAGGCGCGGCGGACCCTGGTGACCCTGGTGACGGCGCTGCCCCTGGGAGCGCCCCAGGCCGTGTCCCTGGCCCGGGGGGAAGTGGCCGCGGGGGGCGTGGACCTGAGTGCAGTGGACCCCCGCACCATGGCCCTGCGCGGCTGGGAGAACCTCCGCGTCTGCGGCGAGCTGCTGGACCTCGATGGTCCCGTCGGCGGCTACAACCTCCAGGCCGCCTTCAGCACCGGCTACGCCGCCGGGACCCTCTGAACCCTCGTGGCTGCTGGTTCAGGGCTAGAAGGAAAAGAATGGGGCTAAGTGGAGGACTGCCGAGGAGCGGAGGAGAGCGGAGAAAAGCAAAAAGGCAAGGAGGGCAATGAAAGCGTTCCCTCCGCTCTCCTCCGCTCCTCCGTCCTTTCTCCGCTTATCAACTTCCTTTCGCAGTTCCAAGTTCAGCTTTTCTCCGCGCCCCTCCGCCGTCTCCGCAACCTCTGCGAGCGTGGTTTTCTTAAAAAGCCTGCGTCAGATCCGCCCGGCGAGATCGCTGACCAGCTCGCAGAGGCGGGCGGCGTAGGCGGTCTCGTTGTCGTGCCAGCCAAAGACTTTCACGAAGCGGGGGCCCAGGGTGAGGGTGAGGTCCAGGTCCATGACCACGCTTTCTTCGCGGCCCGTCATGTCACAGCTCACGGTGTGGGGCTCGGCCAGTGCCACCAAGCCGCGCCAGGGGCCGCTCGCCGCCTCGGTGAAGGCGCGGCGGAGGGATGCCTCGTCGGCGTCCCGGCGCAGGGTGGCGGTCAGGTCCACGAGGTTCACGCTGAGCGTGGGTACCCGGATGGCCACTCCGTCGAAGGCCGCGGGCAGCCCGGGCAGGACCTGGTGCAGGGCCGCGAAGGCGCTGGAGGTGGTGGGAATAATGCTCTGGAACGCGGCCCGGCCCCGGCGGCGGTCCTTGTGGGGCCCGTCCAGCAGGCGCTGGTCGTTGGTGACCACGTGCACGGTGCTCATGCCCGCAGCCTCCAGGCCGAAGGTCGCGTCGAGGATCTTCAGCATGGGGGCCGTGGCGTGGGCCGTGCAGCTTGCGTTGGAGATCACCCGGTGCTTCAAGGGGTCGAGCTCGGCGCCGTTCACGGGCGCGATGACCGTGAGGTCCGCATCGGGACTGGGGGCGCTGATCACTACGTGGGTCACGCCCTCCTTGAGGTGGCGCGCGGCGGCCGCCCGGCGGGTGAAGTGCCCGCTGGCCTCCATCACCAGGCGGGTGCCGGCAGGGAAGGGGATGGCCGCGGGATCGCTCTCATGGAACAGCGGCAGCCGCCGCGCTCCGAGCAGCAGATAGTCCTGGCCGTCCTCGGTGAGTCCCTGGATGACCAGCCCGCTGCAACCGTGGATAGAGTCCTGGCGCAGCAGCTGGATCACCTGGTCCAGGGGAGCGGGATCATTCACGGCACTGAGCAGGTCCGGCTGCCCGGCCCCCAGGCGTCGCACCGCGATCCGGCCGATCCGGCCCAGCCCGTTAAGGGCGACCCGGTTCATCGGCGCGCTCCCAGCACGCGCAGACAGAGGTCTGTCAGGCGAGCCGCAGCGGCGAACTCATTGTCGTGCCACCCGAAGACCTTCACCAGGCGGGGGGCCAGCTGCTTGGTGAGGAAGGGATCGTAGAGGCAGCTGGCCGCCTGGCCCACGAGGTCGGCGCTCACCAGCTCGGCATCGAGCACCTCCAGGTAAGGCGCGAGGGACCCCGTGCTGGCGGCGCGGAAGGCCGCCTGGATTGCCTCGAGACTGGCGTCGGCACGGAGGGCGGCGGTGAGGTCCACCAGACTGCCGTCGGGGGTGGGCACCCGAACGGCGAGACCCTTGAGCTTCCCTGCGAGGTGGGGCAAGACCTGACCAAGGGCGGCCGAGGCCCCGCAGGGCGCGGGAATCATGCTCAGGGTCGCGGCCCGGGCCAGGCGCAGGTCGGCGTGGGGCAGGTCGAGGATGCGCTGGTCGCTGAGGGTGCTGTGCACGGTCGTGACCAGCCCGGCCTCGAGGCCGAAGGCATCGTCGAGCACCTTCACCAGGTGAGCCAGGCAGTTGAGGGTACCGTCGCCCACGGAGAGAATCCGGTCCGTGCGGAGCTCCAGCGCGCCGTCGTTGACGCCCAGGACCACGGTGCGGTCCGCGTCGTCCGTGACCGCGCTCAGGAGCACCTGCTGCACGCTGCCCTGCAGGTGGTTTGCGGCCTGCTCGCGTCGATTGAAACAGCCGGTGCACTCCAGCACCACCTCTGCGCCCAGGGCCCCGAAGGGCAGGCGGCGCGGGTCCGGCTCCGCGCAGACCTGGATCCGGCGGCCGTCGAGCACCAGTCCGTCGCCATCGACGGCCACCGAGAACTCCGCCCGACCATGCACCGTGTCGTATTTCAGCAAGTGGGCGAGGGTCGCGGCATCGGTGAGGTCGTTCACGGCCACCACCTGCACATGGGGCACCCTGGCCAGACGGCGCAGCGCCAGCCTTCCGATCCGTCCAAGGCCGTTGATGGCCACCTTCCGCATCCCGCCTCCGAACCTTCAGTTCTACCGGACCAGACAGGTCCTGTCGAAAAAAAAGCCCGGTAGGAGCCGGGCTTGGTGGCAGAGGAAGGGCTCGCGGCCGCTCAGCTCACGCGGCGCAGGCGCCCCGCGGGGGCCTCCAGCTTCTTGGCGAGGGTGTTGCGGTGGATGCCCAGCTCCCGCGCCGCGGCGCACTGATTGCCTTCATGGGCAGCCAGGACCTCCTCCAGGTAGACGCGCTCAAACTCGCGTCGCGCCAGTTCCAGGGGAATGCCCCCGCGCACCATCTCGGCTACGAGGGTTCGCAGCTTTTCGCGCATTTCATCATCTCCAACGATCGAATCGGAACCCAAAAGGTAGCACCCCGGTGGCTCAAGTGAAAGGGCTGTGACATGATCAGAATGCAGGCCCAGACTGTGGATAAGTGTGTGGAATGCCTGTGCAGGGGACGGGAGTAAACGTGCGCAAGACCAAACTCGTGATGACCTTGGGACCCGCCCTGATGAAGGGGGAGCGCCTGCGGGAAGCGCTGAAGGAGGCCGATGCCGTCCGTCTGAATGCCAGCCACGGGGACCTGATTTCCCGTGCCGATGGCCTTAAAAAGGTGCGGACCCTGGCCGCGGAACTGGGTCGGGCCATTCCAGTGTTCCTGGATCTCCAGGGTCCGAAGTGGCGCATTGGTCTGCTCGAGATGCCCGTGCAACTGGTCGAGGGCAGCGAGGGGGTGTTCTACGCACCGGCCAGCGCACCCCCGATGGGCTTCGCGTGGGCAGCGCCGCTGCCGCATCCCGAGCTGTTCGAAGGCGCCAAACCCGGTCAGCGCTGGCTGCTGGACGATGGCGCCCTCACCGTGGAGATCCTCGCCAAGGGCCAGGAGCTGCTCAAGGCCCGCGTGATCGTCGGCGGTCCCCTCAAGGCGCGGAAGGGGGTCCATCCCATCGGCATGGACCTCGTTCTGGATCCGCTGACGGAGAAGGATCACGCGGACATCCGCTGGGGCGTGGAGCACCAGGTGGACCTGTTCGCCCAGAGCTTCGTGCGCAGTGCTTCGGACGTGCAGCAGCTGCAGGCCATCATCCAGCACCTGGGCGGCACCCAACCGGTCATCGCCAAGATCGAGCACCCGGCCGCCCTGACCCACCTGGCCGAGATCCTCGACGTGTGCTGGGGCGTCATGGTGGCCCGGGGCGACCTGGGCGTGGAGCTGGGCGTGGAGCGGGTGCCGGGTCTCCAGAAGCAGATCATCAGGGCCGCCCGGCGCGCCCTGAAGCCCGTGATCACCGCCACCCAGATGCTGGAGAGCATGGTGAAGCATGCCCAGCCCACCCGGGCCGAGGCCAGCGACGTGGCCAACGCCATCTGGGACGGCACGGATGCGGTGATGCTGAGCGCCGAGAGCGCCTCCGGGGACTATCCTGTGGAGGCCATGCAGTGGCTGGCGCGGATCGCGGGCGAGGCGGATGCCAATGTGAAGCAGCGCACCACCACCCTGCCCGAGGAGCTGGCTGAGCAGGTGCTCGCCCGCACGGACATCTCCGTGGCCTTCGCGGCCTGCCGCACCGCGGATGAGATCAACGCGCGCTGGATCGTGGCTTTCACCGAGGGCGGCGGCACCGCGCGCATGGTGAGCCGGCTGGCCGGCCGGACGCCGGTGCTGGGCGCCACCGTGGATGACCTCACGGCCCGGCGCATGGGCCTCCTGCGCGGCGTGACGCCGCTCATGATCCCCCGGGTGGCCAACACGGACGAGATGGTGGAGGTCGTCCGCGGCCTGCTCACCGAGAAGCACGGTGTAGGCAACTTTGATCGCGTGGTGATGACCATGGGCCTGCCGCTGTGGAAGACCGGCACCACGAACACCATGAAGGTGATGACGTTCTAAGGGCTCCCGACGCAAGCGGGCTGCAGATGGAGCTAAGCTCTAACCTGATTCCAGGAGCCGCCATGAGCCTCAGCGCACCCCTCGCCACCGAATATGATGCCGGCCTCTCGAAGTACCTGGCAGGGGCGCCCGCAGGCGATGTGCTCGCCCTGCTCGCGGAGCAGTCCGCTGAGGTGGCCGCGCTGTTCGGGGGACTGACGGAGGCCCAGGCCGCTTACCGGTATGCGGTGGGCAAGTGGAGCCTCAAGGACCTGTTGCAGCACCTGACTGACGTGGAGCGCATCTTCGCCTACCGCTGCCTGCGCATCGGTCGGGGTGACACCACGCCACAGCCGGGCTTCGACGACAACGCCTTCGCCGCGGTGGCCCAGGCCGATGACCGGCCCGGGTCGGCCCTGCTCGCGGACTTCCAGGCCGCCCGCGCCTCCAGCATCGAGCTGTTCCGCAGCTTGCCCGAGGAGGCCTGGCTTCGGCCTGGCTCCAGCAATGGCCGCGCCCTCACCGCCCGCTGCATCCCCTACTTCGCCCTGGGCCACGCCGCCCATCACCTGGCCGTCGCCCGCGAGCGCTACCTGCCAGGGCTCCAATAGCCGCTGGCTTCAGGCTAGCTGGTCTCCATCTGGGTTCCTCGGCCTTCCAGGAAATCCCGCAAGGACTGTATTGAAAACAGGGATGCAGGGGATGAAGGGGATGAAAGAGCTAAGGCGGTGCTGCAGCGCGATGAAGCCCGGCTCTAGAGTCCCCACTCCCGCAGCGCCGCAGCCAGCTCTGCCAGCTGGTCAGGGCTGGTGGTCCGGAAGCGGCTCACCAGCTTCCAGCCCTGGGCCACTTTTTGGTAGCGGTGCAGCCAGAGGAAGGGACCCTCCCAGTCGCCCTCAGGGTCGGTCCGGGTCTTCACCAGGAAGGCCACGGCGGTCCAGGGGCCCCGGGCCAGGAACCGGCGGCCCAGCTCCTGGATGCCCGATTCTTCGTCGGTTTCCAGTATTAGGTCGTCGAGATCGGGGATGATCATGGAAACACCTCGGCCATGAGGCTCATCGTATCCGCGGAGGCCACGGGATGGAAAAACTGATGGGATTCGTCGGGGCCACCGTGGGCAGCCTGCTGGGCTGGTACCTGGGCGAGCTGGTGGGCTTCACCACGGGGGTGGTGCTCAGCATGGTGGGCACGGGCCTGGGGCTCTGGGGGGGGCGCTGGGCCGCGCAGCGCTGGCTGGAGGGGTAGAGATTTAGCGGTCCCCGTGGTTCCATTCCAGTCATGCGCATTGAATGCATTGCCATCGGCACAGAGCTGCTCACCACCCGTCGGCTCGACACGAACTCAGTCTGGCTGGGCGAGCGCCTGGCGGACCTGGGCCTGGGCTTCCACCGCAAGACCGCCGTGGGGGACAGCCGGGAGGACCTGGGCGGCCTGCTGCGGGAGGCCCTGGGCCGGTCGGACCTCATCCTCACCACCGGTGGCCTCGGGCCCACCTTCGATGACTTCACCAAGGAGCTCTTCGCGGAGATCCTCGGCGTGGACCTGCTGGAGGACGCCCAGTCTCGGGCGGACATGCTGGCTTTCTACGCGGCCCGCAAGCGGATCCCGCCCCAGGTGAACTTCAAGCAGGCCCTGATCCCCGTGGGCGCCGAGCCCCTGCGGAACCAGGTGGGCACGGCCCCGGGCGTCTGGTGGCAGGACCCTCCGGGCCACCCCGGCGCGCGCATCGTGATGATGCCCGGCGTGCCTCGGGAGATGAAGCGGATGTGGGAGGAGCACGTGGCGCCGCGCCTCGCGGTGCTGGCCGGGAAGTCCGTCCACACGCTGCGCATGGTGGTGTCCGGCGTGCCCGAGAGCACCCTGGACGAGCGCACCCGCGAGGCCCGCGAGCGGCACGCTCACCTGGACTGGACCATCCTCGCCAGCCTCACCCAGGTGGAGCTGCTGGCCCGGGGTTCGGATCCGGCCGAGCTGGCCGCGGCCCAGGCGGACTTCGAGACCGTGCTGGGGCCGGACCTGGCCTGCGTCGGCGCCAGCAACCTCGAAGACGCCGTGCTGGAGGGTCTCCGGGCTCAGGGGCAGACCCTGGCCGTGGCCGAGAGCATGACCGGCGGCCTGCTGGCCTCGCGCCTCACCGCCATCCCCGGCGCCAGCCAGGTCTTCCTGGGCGGCGCCACGGCCTACACGCTGGGCGCCAAGGCGGCCCTGCTCGGCCTCGATCCCGCCTGGCTGGCCAGCGTGGGCACCGTGTCCGAGCCCTGCGCCCGGGCCCTGGCGGAAGCCGCCCGCCTGCGCCTGGGTGCCACCTGGGGCCTGGGCATCTGCGGCAACGCGGGTCCCGACGCCGAGGGGGAGGCCCCCGTGGGCGCCGTGTTCATCGCCATTGCGGGACCCGGCGGCACCCTGGTGAAGCCCCACCGAATGGGCGGCGACCGGGTCGAGGTCCAGCTGCGCACCACGGCCCTGGCCCTGGACCTGCTGCGGCGGGCCGTGGCCGCGGGCACCGCGAGCCGCTGATACACTGCCTCCATGACTTTTTCTGATCCGAGATCCCTGGTCCTCTGGTGCCTGGCGGCCTTCTTCTGCGGCAGCATCCCCTTTGGGCTGCTGCTGGTGAAGCTGGCGGGCAAGGGTGATGTCCGCGCCCACGGCAGCGGCAACATCGGCGCCACCAATGTCAGCCGCGTGGGCGGCAAGGGCCTGGGCATCGTCACCCTGTTGCTGGACATCCTCAAGGGCTTCCTGCCGGTCTTCCTGGCGAAGCAGGCGGGGGTCTCCCTGGACCTGCTCTCCCTGCTGGCCCTGACGGCGGTGCTGGGCCATGTTTTCACGCCCTGGCTGAAGTTCCAGGGCGGCAAGGGCGTGGCCACGGCCCTGGGGGTGATCCTCGCCACGGACCCTCAGCTGATGGTCCTGCCCCTGGCCACCTTCGCCTTCGCCCTCTGGCTCACCCGCCACGTGAGCCTGGGCAGCATCCTGGCCGCAGCCACGGTGCCCGTGCAGCTCTACCTGATGAGCCGGTTTGCCCGGACCTTCGGCGGCTCGATGCAGGCGGACCTCGCCTCCCTGCTTCCCTGGGTCGCCCTGGTCCTGCTGGTGATCTGGAAGCACCGGGACAACATCCGGCGCCTGCAGGAGGGCACCGAGTCCAAGCTCTGGGGCGCCAAGAAGGAGGCCGGCCATGACCAGGCCTGACATCGGCGTCTTCGGCTCCGGCGCCTGGGGCACGGCCCTGGCCATCACCTGGGCTCGGGCCGGGGCCCAGGTCGCGCTGTGGGGACCGTTCCCGGACGAGATGGCCCAGATGGCCGCCACCCGCCACCACCTGCGGCTGAAGGATGTCGAGTTCCCGGCGGGGCTGCAGACCTCTGACGATCCCACGGAGGCCTTCGCCGCCCCCCTGTGGATCTCCGCCATGCCCACCCAGGTCACGCCGGAGGCTTGGCGGGGCCTACTGTTGTGCACGGCGCAGCGGCCGGAGCTGGTGGTCCACGTCAGCAAGGGCATCCTGCAGAGCACGCACCAGACGCTGTCCCAGGCCCTGGGCGGCGTGCTGGACATGCCCGTGGGCGCCCTGTCCGGGCCTTCCTTCGCGGACGAGGTGTCCCGGGGTGTGCCCACGGCCATCGTGCTGGCCCTGCCTATAACCGTATCGGATGCACGCGCCAAGGCCCTGCAGGCGCAGCTGGCCTCGGCGAAGCTGCGCATCTACCTAAGCCGCGACGTGGTGGGCACGGAGCTCTGCGGCGCGCTGAAGAACGTCCTCGCCATCGCGGCGGGCCTGGTGGACGGCCTGGGGCTGGGCTACAACGCCCGCGCCGCGCTCATCACCCGGGGCCTGGCGGAGATGGCGCGCCTGGTCGAGGTGCTGGGCGGCCAGCCCGCCACCGTCATGGGACTGGCCGGCATGGGCGACCTGCTGCTCACGGCCACGGGGCCCCAGAGCCGCAACCGCACCTTCGGCGAGCTGGTGGGCAAGGGCCACACCGTGGACGCCGCCCGGGACGCCCTCGGCGGGCAGGTCATCGAAGGCATGTTCACCACCGAGGCCGCCCTGGACCTGGCCAAGACCCACGGCCTCGACCTGCCCATCGCCGCCGAGGTCCTGCGCCTCCTCCACGGCGAAAGCCCCGAAGAAGCCGTGCGGCGGCTGATGACGCGGTCGCTCAAGTCCGAGTGAGATAAGGGCAACCACTCTCGCGGAGGCTCCGGATCAGGACCCGCACATGACTGTACCCCGACCCCTGGTAGAATCATCCGTTTGGCTTAAGGAGATCCCATGAAGGTCCTCATTCTGGGCGTCAATGGCTTCATCGGTTCCCATCTGGTGGACCGCATCATGCAGGACACGGACTGGGAGGTCTATGGCTTGGACCTGGGCGCCCACAAGGTCGCCGAGCACCTGGGGAACCCTCGCTTTCACTTCGTGGAGGGCGACATCACCATCTCCAAGGAGTGGATCGAGTACCACATCAAGAAGTGCGACGTGGTGCTGCCCCTGGTGGCCATCGCCACGCCCAAGGTCTATGTGACCGACCCCCTGCGCGTGTTCGAGCTGGACTTCGAGGAGAACCTCCGGGTCGTCCGCCAGTGCGTGAAGTACAAGAAGCGGGTGGTCTTCCCCAGCACCTCCGAGGTCTACGGCATGTGCCCCGACGAGGAATTCGACGAGTACGAGTCCCCGCTGGTCACGGGCCCCATCCCCATGAACCGCTGGATCTACAGCACCAGCAAGCAGCTGCTGGACCGCGTGATCTGGGCTTACGGGTTCCAGCAGGGCCTGCGCTTCACGCTGTTCCGCCCCTTCAACTGGATGGGCCCCAAGCTCGACAGCCTCAACACCGCCAAGGAGGGCAGCAGCCGCCTGGTGACCCAGTTCAGCTGGAATCTGTTCAACGGGGAGCCCCTTCAGCTGGTGGACGGCGGCACGGCCCGCCGCTGCTTCATCGATGTGGCGGACGCCATGGACGGCATCATGGCCGTGCTTCGCAACGAGGGTGGCAAGGCCGACGGCCAGATCTTCAACATCGGCAACCCCGCCAACGACTACAGCGTCCGTGAGATCGCCCAGATGATGATCGCCATCTGGAAGGACCACCCCTTCCGCCTGGAGCGGGGCATCGCCGAGGGCACCACCGTGGAGACCGGCAGCGGGGAGTTCTACGGCAAGGGCTACCAGGACGTGGCCCGGCGCACCCCCAGCATCAAGCGCATGCAGGCCACCTTCGGCTTTGAGCCCAAGGTCTCCATGACCGACTCCCTGAAGAAGACCATCGACTTCTTCGTCGAGGAGCACAAGGCGCAGGAGAAGGTGGTTGAGACGGAGAACTAGCGCTCGGCTTGCTCAGCGCGGCGGTTGGGGTCGACCCACCGCAGCGTTGGGAAGCCGCGCTGAGATAGGAAAAGCCATCACTTGGTAACGGAGTGAACCCCCGCCCATGACCCGACGTGAACGCAGCACCCTCCTGGCGCTCTGGTTCTTCCTGGGGCTGCTGCCGCTGCTGATCCGGCCGCTCTGGGAGCCGGATGAGGGCCGCTATGCGGAGATCCCGCGGGAGATGCTGGCCACCGGGGACTGGCTGACGCCGCACCTGAACGGGGTGCTCTACTTCGAGAAGCCGCCGCTGCAGTATTGGCTGTCGGCGCTCAGCATGAAGCTCTTCGGCATCTCGGGCGCGGCG
>CAIRAS010000259.1 GCA_903876615.1 uncultured Holophagaceae bacterium | reverse complement strand
TCTTCTCGATCATGGTCTACCCCGAGTTCGAGGGGCACGGCTACGCCCGGGCGGTCATCGATCACTTCAAGAGTGGCCACCCCATGATCATCGCGGACCGCGTCCGGTTCACTGCCCGGTCCTTCTGGCTGAAGGTCGGCTTCATACCCGAGACCATCGACCGGTATGTCTGGCGCCGGGGCTGAGCACCGGCCTTACCTGAAGAGGGTGGGCCCCAACACCCCGGTATGATTGAGGTAGGCCGAGGAATAAACAGTGCGTCCGAGGCGCGTAATTCTGGTGCCGGGACAGCGCATTCGTGCCATCCTCTTTCCTAAGTAAAAAGACCTACCCGGGTTTTGATTAGCGAAAAGAAGAGTCCTCGATGAAGGCAGCAGGGCAGCAGCCATCCCGAAGGCACCAGGCGCTGGTGCCCCCCTGGGCTCTGGGTGTCGCTCTGGTCCTGGGGGGGCTGATCCTTGGTGGCGCCTACCTGCTGCTGAAGGGGCATTCCCTCGAGGCCGGGCAGCAGGCTCCGAAGCAGGTGGGCACCCTCGTGGAGATCAGCGCCATCGGGCTGCTGGCCCTGCTGGGACTGCTGGGCCTGGGCATGGGCCTGGTGGTGCGACTGCGGGAGGCGGCCTCCGTCCGCGCCCAGCTGGCGCTCTCGCAGCGGTTTGAGTGGCTGATCCGGGAGGCCAACGACAGCATCCTGCTGCTGGACGAGGAGGGACGGATCCTGGAGGCCAACGCCCAGGCCGTGGCCCAGTACGGCTACTCGGAAGCTGAGTTCAAGGGCATGAACATCATGGACATGCGGCCGCCTGAGGCCAGCGAGACCGCGAAGGCGCAGTTCGGGCAGATGAAGGCACTTGGCGCGCTGCGCTTTGAGACCTCCCACCAGCGGAAGGACGGCAGCATGGTCACGGTGGAGGTCAGTGCCCGGTCCTTCGCCTCGCCCGATGGGCCGCGAATCAGCAGCCTGATCCGGGATATCAGCGAGCGGGTGCTCAGGGACCGTGAGCTCCGGCGAATGACGGCTCTCTACGTGGCCCTGGGCCAGGTAAGCCAAGCCATCGTCCAGTCCCCCTCGCGGCAGGTGCTGCTCGACCGCATCTGCAGAGTGATGGTGGAAGCTGGCGGCTTCGCCATGGCCTGGGTCGGCTGGGACGATCCCGTCACCCACCGGGTGGCCGCCGTGGCCCGGTATGGCGATGACCTCGGCATGCTGGATCGCGTTGAGGCCCGCAGCGATGACACGCCAGAAGGGCGCGGCGCCATGGGCACGGCCCTGCGCGCCTGCTGCCCCTGCATCGTCAACGACTTCCTGGATGGCCCGGCCTCGAAGCCCTGGCGCGCTGAGCTGGTGGCCTCCGGCTTTGCCAGCACCGCGGTCTTCCCCATCCGCGAAGGGGGCCAGGTGCGGGGCGCGCTGGCGGTCTACGCCCGGGAGCGGGACTTCTTCGGCACCCACGAGGCGGCGCTGCTGGAGGAGGCCTCCCTGGACATCTCCTATGCCCTCGAGCACCTGGAGGGCGAGGCCCAGCGGCGGCAGACCGAGGCCGCCCTGCGGGAGAGCGAACAGTTCCTGAGCGAGGCCCAGGAGGCGGGTGATATCGGCACCTACATCTGGGACATTCCGGAGAACCGGTGGCGGAGCAGTGCCTCCCTGGATCGGATCCTCGGCATCGACAGCCAGCACCCGCGGGACCTCGATGGCTGGGTCGCCATCGTCGCCCCGGAGTTCCGGGCGCAGATGCAGCAGTACGTGGCCGGGGTCCTGGCCCGTCGGGAGCGGTTCGACCTGGACTACCCCATCGTGCGCCCCGCGGATGGAATCCCCCGCTGGGTGCATGGCCGGGGCCTCATCCACTTCGACGCCGACGGGCAGCCTCTCACCATGATGGGCGTCATCCAGGACATCACCGAGCGGAGGGGCAGCGAGGCCGAGCGCCTGCAGCTCGAGAACCAGCTGCAGCAGTCCCAGAAGCTCGAGAGCCTTGGCAGCCTGGCGGGCGGCGTGGCCCACGACATGAACAACGTGCTGGGCGCCATTCTGAGCCTGGCCTGCACCCTCCGGGAGAGCGCCGATCCCTTTGGCGCCGAGGCTCGGAACCTGGACACCATCATCAGCGCCTGCATGCGGGGGCGCAGTGTGGTCAAGGGCCTCCTCTTCTTCGCGCGGAAGGACCTGCAGGAGGAACGGCCCATGGACCTGAATGACCTGGTGCGGGAGATGGGCCAGCTCCTGGGCCACGCCATGCTCCAGCGGGTCCACCTGGAGCTGGACCTCGAGGAGGGACTGGGCCTCCTGCGCGGCGAGCGCGGGGCGCTCAGCCACGCCCTGATGAACCTCTGCGTGAACGCCATGGACGCCATGCCCAGTGGCGGCAGCATCCACATCCACACTTGTTCCACCCAGGATGGCGGCATGATCCTGCGGGTGCAGGACACGGGCGCGGGCATGGCGCCCGAGGTGCTGACCAAGGCCATGGAGCCCTTCTTCACAACCAAGCCGCAGGGCAAGGGCACGGGACTGGGACTCGCCATGGTCTACGGAACCATGAAGGCCCATGACGGCACCCTGGAGCTTCTCAGCCAGGTGGGCCTCGGCACCGAGGCGGTGCTGTTCTTCCCGCCCAGCCGCGTGGTACCGAGGCCGACCAAGCCCTTGGAAGTCACGGAGCCGGAGGAAGCCCGGCAGCTGAAGCTGCGGATCCTCCTGGTGGACGATGACGAGCTCATCCGCGAGTCCGTGGCCCCCATGCTGGAGATGCTGGGTCACCAGGTGCTGACGGCCTCGGGCGGGGCCTCCGCCCTGCGCCTGCTCGAATCCAGTGGCGCCATGGACCTCATGATCCTGGACATGAACATGCCCGGCATGAGCGGCGCCGATACGCTGCCGAGGGTGCTGGAGCTTTGTCCAGGAATGCCTGTGGTCATGGCCACAGGCTTCAGTGACCACGAAATTGCCCCCTTGCTGGCCGGGCATCCGGAGGTTTCCATCCTGAGGAAGCCGTTCAGCATGAAAGAATTCCAGCGGAAACTAGACAGCATCTCCTTCCCGCAGCGTGAGCAAATACGCCCCTGAGCGCGTATTTCTATTCATGGCGGCACTGTTCCCTGCCGATGGGAGCCATGGAGCCAAACCATGTCCAAGATCGTCGTCATTGACGACAGCAAGTTCATGCGCAACCTGCTT
>CAIRAS010000258.1 GCA_903876615.1 uncultured Holophagaceae bacterium | reverse complement strand
GCCGTGGCTACGGCGACGGCCAATGGTCTGCTGCACCTCCATGCCTGGGTGTACAAGATCGAGACCGGTGAGGTCTTCGCGTTCGACCCGGATCGGGGCCAGTATGCCTCGGTCACGGGTACGAAAGGCCTGGTGCCCCTCGACGCCGACCACCGGGCGACCGATCTCTCAATCTAGTGGCCTAAATGGAGAGCCGGTCCAATCGCTCGGGCCGATCGCGCCAGCCCTCATCCACCTTCACGAACAGTTCAAGCCGCACAGGCCGCTGGAGCAGCTTCTTCAGCTCACGCTGGGCGCTCTGGCGGATGTCTTTGATCATCTCGCCACCACTGCCGAGCAGGATCTTGCGGTGGCCGTCGCGGTCCACCAGGATCTGGGCGGCAATAAATACGCCTGTGGGGCCCAGATCTTCGGGATAGTCTTCGTGTCCCGGCTCCAGCCACTGCTCGATGAGCACCGCCACGCCGTGGGGCACCTCTTCGCGGGTCTTGCGCAGCACCTTCTCGCGGATGAATTCGGAGGCCAGGGACCGTTCGGTCTGATCCGTGAAGACTTCCGCCTCATGGAGCCAGCCGGGCAGTGCGGCGTCGCGTTCAAGAATCGCCCAGAGGGGATCCAGGTTCAGTCCCATCTTGGCGCCGATGGGAATGATCTCCTTGAAGGGCAGCAGGTCCTTGTAGGTCGCGATCTTCTCCAGCAGGCGCCCCTTGGATAGCAGGTCGATCTTGTTCAGCAGCAGGTAGGTGGGTCGCCCCAGCCTGCGCAGGCGCTTGGCCAGGGCGTGTTCCCCCGTGCCCAGGTAATCATCCGCATCCACCACCCAGAGCACCAGATCGGCTTCTTCAAGCGCCTGCTCCACGTGGCCCATCATGCGCTCATTCAACGCGTGCTTGGGCAGGTGGATGCCTGGCGTATCGAGAAAGGCCAGCTGCACCTCACCCCGATCCACCACACCCAGCACCCGGGTCCGGGTGGTCTGGGGGATCTGGCTTGTCGCAGCCAGCTTCTGCCCGAGCAGGGCATTCAACAAGGTGGATTTGCCCGCGTTGGGCAGGCCGATGATGGCGAGGGTCGCATGGCGGCGTTCAGCCACGATGCACGCCCCGCTTGGCCTCTCGGATGAACGTCAGGAGGTAGGCGACCTCGGGAATGTGCCCCAATTCCCTCTCGGCCTGGGCCATGGCCTCCTCACGCAACAGCCCTGCATGGAACAGCAGGCGGTGGGCCTTCTTCAAGCCCTCGACCACTTCCACCGGAAAGCCTTTGCGCTGGAGACCGATGGTGTTCACGCCATAGCTCTTGGTGTCTCGGGCGCCGACCGTCTTCATGAAGGGCAGCACATCCTGGGTGGCCACGGTGAAGCCACCCATGAAGGCGTGATTACCCACCCGACAAAACTGATGGACGGCGGAGAAAGCGCCGATGTTGCAGCCATCGCCCACCTCGACATGACCTGCCAGGGTGGCACAATTGGCGAAGATGTTCTTGCTGCCCACATGGCAGTCGTGGGCGATGTGCGAACCCGTCATCAGAAAGTTGTCGTCGGCCACAGTGGTGAGCCCGCCCCCGCCCTCGGTACCCCGATGGAG
>CAIRAS010000257.1 GCA_903876615.1 uncultured Holophagaceae bacterium | reverse complement strand
CGACCTGGGTCGGCACCGTGGCGACCAGCCCGGTGGCACTGGCGGTCACGCTGGCCGGCGCCGTGAGGACCGGCGTGAGCGGGGCTGGCACCACGGTGAGGGTGGCGCTGCCGGGCGACGAGGCCGTTCCCGCGGCGTTGGTCACGCTGCAGCTCAGCGTCAGGCTGCCCGCAGATCCCGCCGTGAAGGTGAGGGTGGTGGTCCCCTGACCGCCGGTGATTGAGCCGCCGGTGAGGGTCCAGGTGTAGGTACTACCGGCCTGGGCCGGCACCGTGGCGACCAGCCCGGTGACACCGGCGGTCACGCTGGCCGGAGCTGTGAGGACCGGCGTGAGGGGGGCAGGCACTACGGTGAGGGTGGCGCTGCCGGGCGCCGAGGCCACACCGAGGGAATTGGTCACGCTGCAGCTCAGTGTCAGGCTCCCGGCGGATCCCACGGTGAAGGTGAGGGAGGTGGTCCCCTGACCGCCGGTGATTGTGCCTCCGGTGATGGTCCAGGTGTAGGTACTACCGACCTGAGTCGGCACCGTGGCGACCAGCCCCGTGGCACCGGCGGTCACGCTGGCCGGCACTGTGAGAACCGGCGTGAGGGGGGGCTGAACCACGGTGACGGTGGTCTGGGCCGTGACGGTGGTGTTGGCTGCGTTGGTGACGGTCAGGGTGTAGGTGGTGCTGGTCGTGAGGGTCCCGGTGGAGACTGGGCTGCCAGACGTGACGACTCCCAGGCCATGGTCGAGGCTCCCGGTCCCACCGGCGAAGTTGGCAGTGAGGGTCGCGGCGGAGCCCGAGGCAATGGGCCCGCTGGCGGTGAAGCTGGAGATGGTAGGCGTGGACAACACTGTGACGGTTGCAGTGGCCGAACGCCCCGTGGCCACGGAGCTGGTGGCGGTGAGCGTGTAGTCCCCCGGTGTTGAAGTGGACCAGACCGCGCTGTTGCCGGTCTGGGTGCCGAAGGTGCCGCCGCTCTTGCTCCAGGTCACGGAAGCGTCGCTGAGGAGGCTGACCGAAGCGGTGAACGTTGCGGGCGCGTTGACTGAAAGGGTGGTGGCACCAGGTGAAACACTCACGCTCACGCTCGCTGGATTCACCAGGGTGAGGTTCGCTGTGCCCGGAAGGTTGGGGGTCTCCACGGGGGTGGCCGTGAGGAGGTAGGTTCCCGGCGTGCTGGTGGTCGTGAGGCTGGTGGCGACGCCGCTGGCGGTCTGGGTGGGGGAGAAGGTGCCACCGGAATTGCTGATGGACCAGTTCGCGCTGCTGTTGCTCAGACCGTTGGTGACGGTGGCGGTGTAAGGTCTCACCGTGCTCACCAGGGTCGTGTAGGTCAGGGGCGCGATGGTGGCCGTGGCCAGGGGGGTCCAGACCACGTAGTCCACCCAGGCGGCATCGCCGACCGGGGCGGTGTTTGGATCCTTGGCGTAAGTCCACCGCAGGATGTGGGAACCTGCGGCAAGGGTGAAGGTCTGTTTGGCGAAAGCCGTGGAGCCGCTGATCTGGCCCGCCTGGAGCACGCCATCGATGCTGAAACTCAGGAAGTCATAGCTGGCCTCGGAGTTCACCTTCCAGTAGAACGCCAAGGTGCCGGGCCCGGTGGCCCGGGTCTGGAGGTAGGTCTGCCCATTGTCCGGGGTGACGGCACTCTGGGCACAGCTCCCACCGTAATAGGAGGTGCTGCTGGTGGCGGTCCAGGGTCCGACAGTCTTGAAAGTGAAGTTGACGTTGTCGAGCACCGTGCCGTCGAAGAGTGGCAGAGCGATCGAAATGGCATCGCTGGAATCAGACCAGGCCGATTTCAGGGCGGCGCCATTCATGGCAGCCACCCGCGCGAACAATGGCACGCCATCCCTCAGCCCCAGATCGGTCAATTTCTTGGTGAGCACGTTGCCGACAGGCCCGCTGAAGACGTCGCTGCCGCCGGCGGTGGTACCCACCTGCAGGTGGTAGCCCGCGATGCCCGATTCCGGATCGGCGGCGGTTCCGAGGGTCCAGCTGTAGGTCACGGTGTCTTCGGAGGGAACCCCGACTGGTTTCCCCGGCTGGCCGGTGGGCGGAGTGTCATCCTGGACCGCATACATGGTGAAGCTCATGGTGGTGCCGGGATCCGAGGCCGAAGTGAACCCCACGCCGCTGGGCGATCCGCTGTAATAGGAAGAGGACGGGAGGCTGGAGGGGGTGAAGAGCGGGTCGTTCGCCGCATAGAACAGGCTGGTGCCTTTCCCATAGGACCCATAGGCTGCGTTGTCCGCATGCTCGGCCATCACCATCTGGTGGCTGCCGGTCACGTACTGGTTGCTGGCGATGGCACCGTCCACATGCAGCGCGAGCAAGCCCCCGGCCCAGGTGACGCCAAACCATCTCACCAGTCCTCGGTCCCAGCCGGCGGGATAGCGGTTCTCAACCAGAAAATACTCCTGAGTGGAGAGGCCGCTATTCTGCAGCTTGGTGGCCGCCGCCGAATCTGAGAGATTGGAGCCCAGGGTGACAACCTGGCCGTTGAGTGTGGGGGTGCCGGGTACGGTCCAGCCGAGGAACTGCCGGCACCAGGCGTCTAGGGAGACCGGTGTGGTGCCGCCCTCCTCCGAGGTGTCCGAGCCCCAGCTGCCGTAGGCCATCAGGGAGAAGTATCCGAGTCCAGCATTGACGCTGTTGGTGTCATAGAGATCCGGGAGCCCGGCCATGGAGTGGCCCAGTTCATGGGCAATCACCCCCATTGGGTGCTGGCGGCTGCCATTGTTCAGCTCCCCGTTCATGGCCCAGGTGGAAACGGTCTTCGTGCCCGCCGTGATGCTTCCTCCCCAGGCGTGGGCCCAGATGCTCGGAGTCAGGGCCGTACCCGAGGTTTCGTAGCCCGCCGGGATGAAATAGATCACGGCTTCCGACGACCGGATCACCCCGTCCGCGTTGGTGTCCAGGGCGGCGAAGTCAACGTAGGGAACGGCCTGGGCCAGGGCCAGGTTCAACCAGGCGGTCTCGGTGGCATAGTCCCAGGTCTTTCCAGAGTTCGGATGGGCGAGGCCGATGCTGACGCTGATGATGCCGGCAGGATTCCCGGGCTGGGTATGGGGGACCGGGACGATGTCGAGGGTATTGAAGGAGTTGTCCCGATAGAACTGGCGGACGGATTTGACTCCGGTCCCGGTCTGGAAGATGGTGCTGTTCCAGCCCGTAGGTGTGGTGGTGAGCGTGCGGTTGGTGAAGTTCACCAGGATGATGAGGAGTTTCCGCGTGCCGGAGAGGGTGGCCGCCTCTAGCTGGGCGCCGAGGGCGGGGGCGCCCGGCAATTCACGAGCCTGTTCTCGGTGGATCGACTGGAGCGCCTTGAGGTGTAGGGCTTCGCTCTCGAAATTACGTGCCGGCTTCAAGTGTGGTTCGAGGGAAGCCGGAGCCTTGGCATCGGGCCGAACCAGGAGCCCAGAAGGCTGCACTGCCCCGCTCTGGGCATCGAGAATGCCGTATTCCCACTGGCCGGTGCTCGGGTTCTTGGCAATGGTGTAGCCGTCCAGAGTTTCCATCCATGCCTGGAACTCGTCCCCGCGAAGGCGCGCCTGGATGACAGATCCATCCGGCTGGCTGAGTTTGATCACACCCGGGGAAGCGGGACCAGCCTGGAGCCCGATCCCTGCAACAAGAAGAGCCGCACCGATAAGCAAGGACCTGATGAGTTTCAAGGACTGCCTCCGTGCGCAAGTACAGGTCATCGAGGGGCGATCACCATTCGGCGCCGATGGGATCGTCGGAGCGCGGAGTAGGCGACCCGGGCGGCACACATGCAAGAGGGGCCTTGCCAAGATTGGGTGGGCGGAACCCCAAAACAACCGTTGCAGACCAAGCGGTTTCCAATGAGCTTGGAGTAGGAACGGGGTGATGTTAGTCACAGAAAAGATCCAGAAAACACAACCAAGTTGGCGAGTTGAGCAGGCACGGAATGCCCCTCCCTCCAAAGGTCGAGCAAGTCTATTTGCGGACGAATGAGACCTGGTCCTTCAAGCCAAGTGGATCCTAGGCGAGGGTCTCTGCGTTTAGCTACCCCAGAGGGGGATCGAAGTCCCTGCATCTCTGGCCGGTAAGGCCCCGCCGGAGGCAGTCCGGGGGCCTGCCAGAGGCGAACAGGGCCGCGCCAGATACTGACGCGGAGGGATTCCGCGCTGCCCAAGCCGACGGGCCCCAGGGGGTCATAGCCTGGTCCAACGGATATCGGCCCTGCGCCCACCTGGAGGGCGTCGGGGCTCGCCTCCCGCACGAAAAACAGACTTAGACCTTGAACTGCCGCATGAGCCCCGAGAGCTGCTCGGCGATGCGGGCCAGGTCGGAGGCGGTGCGGGCGATCTCATCCACGGTGAGGGAGACCTCGCTGACGGCGCCGGAGGTCTGGGCGGTCTGATGGGTGCTCTGCTCGATCTGCTGGGCCACCTCCAGGCTGGTGCGGCTCTGCTCATCCGTGGCCGCCTGGAT
The DNA here is from genome assembly GCA_903876615.1 of uncultured Holophagaceae bacterium. Next base: position 22,474 of record CAIRAS010000257.1, on the reverse strand, counting down.
CTCCCGCATCATGCTGGAGAGAGAGCCGATGAAGCCCTGGATCTGGCTCAGGGAAGCCACGGCCCGCTCGACGGTGGCCTGGCCGTTGCCCACGGCCTCCTGGGTCCCCTCGACGATGGCAGAGATCTCCTTGGCCGAGGCGGCGGAGCGCTCCGCGAGCTTGCGGATCTCCTCGGCAACCACCGCAAAGCCCTTGCCCATGGTGCCGGCCTTGGCAGCCTCGATGGCCGCGTTCAGGGAGAGCAGGTTGGTCTGGCGGGCGATGTCCTGGATGACCTGGACGCCCTTGATGATCCGGCCGGTGGCTTCGGTGATGGACTGCATGGACGCCACCGTGGCCTGGCCAGCCTCGTTGCCGTCCTGACTGGCCCGCACGGCGTCCTGAGCCTGGGCCTCAGCACTACGGACGCTCTGGGAGACCTGCTCGATGGAGGCCGAGAACTGGGTGATGGCGGCGGCGATGCGTTCGGCCCCGGCCCGCTGCTCCTCGGTGGTGCGGGCGATGGAGTTGGTGGTGGCGGAGAGCTCCGATGCGGAGGCCGAAAGCTCGGTGGAGCCGCTGGCCACCTGGGTCGCCTCCGCATTGATCCGATGGACCGTCGTGCGGAGCTGGCCTTCCATGTTGCGGATGGCGGCAAGGATGCTCTCCTCGGCCGCCGGGTACACCTTCACGTCCACCGTGAAGTCGCCCTGGGCCACCTGACTCACCACCTGGGCCGCGTAGGCGGGCTCGCCACCGATCTGCCGGCGCAGGCCGCGGTAGAGATAGAGGGCCGAAGCCGTGCCGCCGAGAACGGCCAGCGCACCCACCAGAAGCGACCAGAGCACCGCGCTGCTCCGCACCTCGTCAAACTGGGCATCGGCCGCCTTGGCCTCCTCCCGCTTGGCTTGGGCCAGCAGGTTCATGGGCACCATGATTCCCTGCACCAGCTTGTCGGACTCGTCGTCCTGAGCCCAGATGTCGGCGCCCAGGTCATCCTTCCGCTTGGTCTTCAGGGTGGGCAGCACCTTACCCTCGAAGTGGAGGATCAAGGCCTCGCAGGCCTTCTGGGCTGCGGCACAGTGGGCGGCCTGCTGCGGGTTGCTGGCCTCCTTGGTGAGGCTGACGAAGTCATTGAGGCTCTCCTCCTTGACGGGCTTCCACTTCTTCTCGGTATCCGCAAAGTCGCGGTTGATCACCGCATCGGCGATGACCTGATAGAGCCTGGTACCCATGCCGGCCCCCTCCTCGGCATTCTGGGCCTGGACAGCCTTGGCGGCGCCCTCATCCTGAAGCTGCCCCAGTTTCCACATGAAACCTAAGGCCAGGGCCCCATTGATGAGCAGGCAGCCCAGGGTGATGGTGGTGGACAGGGTCAGCTGTCGCTTGAGGGATAGGGCTGCCATGGGACCTCTCAGGAAGTAGGTTTGGATCTTGGCGGAGGGCTGAGGGTCCTGGCCCGCAGGTCAGCAACCAGCGGCACGCTCGAGGACATCGTCAACCGGCAACGTCCGACCACCTTCTGGTCGGCTGAGGACACCAGTCTGGTAAATCTCGTGCTTTACCTTGTCGGGGCTAAGACTTCAGGCGGGATAACCCGGAGGCTGTCCCGGCCGGTCCGCCGCTGGCGGAGCAACCAGCCGTGCGGCCGGAGCGCCACCCCGGAGGCGCAGCATCCGGGGTGGCGCAGAGAGGGATACCCCGCTGCTCGGCAGGCCAAGCCCCCCGCGGGGCTTGCTCGGGCGGAACCGCCTCCGTCTGGAGCCTACTTCACCCCATCCAGCCACATGATCAGCTTGAGGAGTAGGGTGGAGCACAGGACCACTGCCACCAGGTAGAGGCCGATCAGGAACCGGTTTGAGGTAGTCACGTTCGCCGCCATGGGGTCCTCCTTGGGGTCGTGTTTGTTGTGTTTGACAATTCTTGTGTTGCACCATACTACGGGTCCGGGTGCGACACCTAGGTATTTTCCACTAGATGGCTACGCCCTTCGGTCGCATCCCCACGGTCAGCCCGTTCCGTATTCCGCCGCCCAGAACCTCGCGTTCCGGTCACGCCACGGGCAGGATCAGCTCCGGGCTATCGTTCCGCACATTCCCCACGGCGGTGCTCACCGGGTGGGCGCGCATCAGCTCGCTGGGATAGGGCACCAGCAGGCGCTGGAGGTCCCGGGTCTGGGCGGCGGGGTCCAACCAGTCACCCCAGGCGGGCCTCGGCAGGATCACGGGCATCCGGCTGTGGATCCCGGCCATCAGGGCATTGGGCTCGGTGGTGATGATGCAGGTGCTCACCATCACCTCGCCGTCCGGCCCCTGCCAGTCCTCCAGGAGGCCGGCGAAGGCGAACAGGTCCCCCTCGCTCGGCTGGATGTAGAAGGGCTGCTTCGTCTTTCCCTGGGCCTGCCACTCGTAGAAGCCCGAGGCCGGGACGAGGCAGCGCTTGCGCCGGAAGGCCGAGCGGAAGGTGGGTTTCTCTTCCAGCGTCTCGGCCCGGGCGTTGATGGGTCGGGGGCTCGTGTTCGGATCCTTCACCCAGCTCGGGATGAGCCCCCAGAACGCGACATCGGCCACCAGCCCGCTCCGCTCCGGGCGCACGATGACGACATGCTGGCCCGGGGCGAGGTTGTAGCCCTTCACGATCTGGAAGCCCGGCGGCACCATGCCGAAGGCCTCCGCCAGGGACTTGGCGTCGAAGGTGAAGGTGTAGCGGCCGCACATGCCGCCCATGATAGCCCCCGACCACGGAGCCCCGCCCGGTGCCTTGCGTGCAGTCCTTCAGCCTTTCCCAGGATCTCCGATGAGGAGGGATTACTGATTGAAAGCGATTGCACAAAATATTTATATCGTTTTTTTCTCTATCATCTATCCGAAACAAAGCGCTTGGTGGTGTTTCTGAGAGGGCCGAGGATGCAGTCCCATTTCAGAAATCTGCCCGACGGAATCGTCTTTGTGGACATGCAGGGCCAGACCCTCGAGTTCTCGCCCTCGACCATGGCCATGTTCGGCTATGCCTCCGTGGAGGAGCAGGCGGGGCGCCCCGTCACCGATTTCCTCGTTCCGGAAGACCGGCCCCGGGCAGCGGCCTCCTTCTCGCGGCGCCTCCTGGGGGAGGATCCGGGTCTGAACGAGTATCGCGGGCTGCGCGCGGACGGTACCACCTTTCCCGTGGAGGTGAACGGCCGGACCCTTGTCGGCCCGGAGGGACAGCCCAAGGAAGTGCTCTTCATCATCCGGGACATCTCGGGTCGTCGGCAGATGGAGCAGAAGCTGGAGCAGACCTCCCAGCTCCTCCAGGCCGCCTTCAGGGTGGCCGGGATGGGGCACATCATCACCAACCTCCAGGACCCAGCCTGGCCCTGGGAGAGCTCCCCCGGGGTCGATGAGCTCCTGGGCATCGACCTCGACTTCGTGAAGAACCGGGAAGGCTGGGCCGCCCTCCTCCATCCCGAAGACCGGGACGCGGTGCTGTCCCAGATAAGCGAGTCGGTGGAGAACCACCGGACCTTCGCGAAGCAGTTCCGGATCCACCGGCCGGCCGATGGCGAGCTGCGCTGGATCGCGGTCTGGGCGGACACTCACCACGACCCGGACGGCCAGCCCCTCCGGCAGGTCGGGATTCTCCAGGACATCACCACCGCCAAGCAGGCTGAGTTGGCCGTTGCCGAGAACGAGGAACGCTTCCGGCTCGCCATGGAGATCACCAGCGACGGCCTCTGGGACTTGAACCTGGCGACCGGGGGGTGCTATCTAAGTCCTGCCTATGCGCGACTGCTGGGCTTCGAGCCCGACGAGTTCGAACGGCTCGCCAAGAACTGGGCTGATTTCGTCCATCCCCACGACCAGGCGCGGCTGCTGGCCCTCAATCAGGCCTGCATCCAGGGCACCCGGGAAGGGTTCGAGGCGGAATACCGGTTCATCGCCCGCGATGGCAGCTGCAAGTGGGTCCTGGGTCGCGGCAAGGTGATCCGGCGGGATGCCAGCGGCCGCGCCCTGCGGATGATCGGCACCAACATCGACATCACGGCGGGCAAACGCGCAGAGGACAGCCTCCTGGCCAGCCAGTTCCAGGCCCAGGAGCTGTCCGCCCGGCTGAACTCCATCCTGGAGAGCCCCAAGGGCGTGGTCATCTTCGCGCTGGACACGAACTACTGCTACACCACCTTCACGGCCGAGCACAAGGCCGTGATGAAGACCATCTGGGGTGTGGACATCTGCCTCGGGACGAGCATGCTGAACGCGATTCTCGATCCCAAGGATCGAGAGAAGGCCAAGCGGAACTTCGACCGGGTGTTCGCCGGCGAGGACCTGGTCCTCGTGGAGGAGTACGGCAACCCGCCGAACCGGATCGTCTATGAGAACCGCTACAGCCCGATCGTGGATGAGAAGGGCGCGCTGCGTGGGCTGACGGTCTTTGTCATCGACATCACCGAGCGCAAGCAGTTTCTGGACGAGAAGGCCCGGCTTGAGGAGCAGCTCCTGCAGTCCCAGAAAATGGAGAGCCTCGGCCTTCTGGCCGGAGGCATCGCCCACGACATGAACAACGTCCTGGGGGCAATCCTGGGCCTGGCGGAGCTGCACCGGAGCCAGAGCAGCCCGGGCACAAGCCTCAGCCGGGATCTCGGCATCGTGGTCAACGCCACCCGCCGGGGCAGCCGGATGGTGCGGAGCCTGCTCAATTTCGCCCGCCAGAGCCCCGCCGAGGAGCAGGCACTGGACCTGAACGCCATCATCCGCGAGCAGGCCAACCTCCTGGAGCGCACCACTCTGGCCAGGGTCGACCTGACCCTCGACCTTGCTCCGGATCTGCGACCCATCGTCGGGGACCCCACCGCCCTGACGAACGCCCTCATGAACCTCTGCGTCAACGCCGTGGATGCCATGGAGGGCGGCGGAAGCCTGCTGTTCAGGACCCGGAACGTGGACGAGGACTGGGTCGAAGTCCTGGTGGAAGACACCGGCATCGGGATGCCCGAGGAGGTGTTGGCCCGTGCCATGGATCCGTTCTTCACCACCAAGGAGACCGGAAAGGGCACCGGGCTGGGGCTCTCGATGGTCTACACCATCGTCAAGGCCCACAAGGGCCAGATCGACCTGAGCAGCCAACCCGGGACCGGGACCCGTGTCCGAGTCCGGTTCCCCTCCATCGAACCGACCCCTCAGCCGACCAAGTCACCCGCCCCAGAGGTCACGCCACAGCTGTCTGGGCTCACGGTCTTCGTGGTGGACGATGACGAGATGATCCGCTGCGCCATGGAGGTCATGCTGGAGGCCTGGGCCATCGGCCCCACCTCTTCCCAAGCGGCGAGAGCGTCCTGGAGGCCCTGGCGGGACCCGCCGAGACCGACATGGTGATCCTCGACATGAACATGCCCGGGATGGGCGGTGGCGGGACGCTTCCTCTGCTGCGCGACCTGCGACCGACCCTGCCCGTGCTGCTCGCCACGGGGCGGGCCGATCAGGCCGCCGTGAACCTGGCGGACGCCCATCCCCTGGTTACGCTCATCTCAAAACCCTTTGGGCTGGGCGAGCTGCAGAAATACCTCGATGCCCACAAGCGTGCCTAGCCGCTCGCTTCAGTCGTCGCTGGTGATGAGCGAGGAGACTCGGCGTTTCTCCGCGCCCGCCAGGATGCAGGCCGACCACTTGGCGGTGGTGTCGCTCCGGGTGTAGTCGAGCTGGTAGGTCTCCCCGATCCTGGCGTTGATGGCGAGATCGAAGCCTGTGGCATTGGGAAGCGGCTTGCCCGCGGGGGTTCGGAGCTTCCTGAACTTCACGGCGAGGGTGTGGATCCCGGGCGCCATTGCCAGGAGTTCCCCTTCCGCTGGATAGATGCTTCGTCCGTCGATGCTGTGGATGTAGACGTCCAGCTTGGTGCTGGCCTGCAGGAAGGCCACATCGGTCCGGAGCGGACGGGGCGCGGGTGGCGTGGCCCCGCGTCGGTGGAGCGGAGCGCAGGCCAGCAGGGCGAGCAAGACGAAGGGAACGGTTCGTTGCATCGGGCTCATGCCCACTCCTGCTGAGGTCCTGGGGTTGCTGATCATCGGGGTTTCGGGAGGGGCGGTGGCGCCGACTGCGGCCCGCGGGGCGGGCTGGGTTCTTCGGCCTCCCAGAGCTTCAGGACCTCCAGATAGACGTCCAGACTCACCGGTTCCGGGGCCTTCCGGGGTCGGGCCTTGGCCGTGCTGAGGACCCGGCCACCGTCGGGCGAGAGCTTCGAGAGGTCGCTGGAGAGCACCTTCCCCTCGGTCTTGGCGGCCTGCGCCTGCTGGTCCCGCTGCGCCATGAGCACCTTCCGGAACCACGGGGAGAATGTCCGCTTGTCCCGGAAGACCGCGAGGTACTCCCGGCACAGCCCCGGTGAGGGCTGAACCACCTGGGCCAGGGCCTGCTTGATCTGAGTCGGGAACCGGTAGCTGGGCTCGAGCAGGTGGAACTCCCGCGGCGATTCATAGGTCCAGAGCACCGCCGAGGCGGTCGGCTTCGGTTCCTGGGCGAGAAGGGTCAGGCCCGCAAGGAGCGGCACGAGGATGCGCATGAGTCCTCCGGGGGGTTCCAGGCGTTGGGTTATCGTAGTCCAGACGTCCAGATCCCAGGATGGAGCCATGCTCGCGCTGACCAAACTGCTCGGAATGCTCTGCATGCCTACGGGCCTGCTGTGGCTGGGACTGGCCCTGGCGTCAACCTGGGCGTTCCGGAGGAGGCTGCGGGGACTGGGGGCCCTCCTGGTGCTGCTCTTCCTGGGGTTCACTCTGGCGGGCAACCTCCAGGTGGGGGCCTACCTCATGGGTCGCCTCGAAGCGGAAGTGCCTCCCCTCTCCGAAAGCAGCGCCCCCTTTGATGCGCTCTTCGTGCTGGGCGGCGGCAGCCAGGTCGATGACCAGGGCCGCCCCCTGCTTGGCACCGGCGGCGACCGCATCGTCGAGGCGGCGCGGTTGTGGCATACCGGCCGGGTGACCTGCCTGGTGGCCAGCGGCGCTTCGGACGATGCCCCCGCCGGACGCCGGAACCTGGGCGCCGAGACCCGCGCCCTCTGGGAGAGCCTGGGCGTTCCCCGCACCGCCATCCGGGTCCTGGAGGAGCCCTGCTTCATCACGTGGCAGGAGATCCAGGCCTATGGCCGCCTGAAGGCCCGGGAGGGTTGGCGCCGCGTCGGACTGGTCAGCTCCGCCTGGCACCTGCCCCGGGCCATGGCTCTGGCGCGGCGGGAAGGGCTCGCCGTGGTGCCCGTGCCCAGCGATCGCCGGGGCCGCATTCCCCGGTTTCAGATCTGGCATCTCGTCCCCCAGGAGGAGGGCTTTCAGAAGACCCAGCTGGCCTGCTGGGAGCATCTGGGGAGGCTCGCGGGGCGCTGAGGCCCCGCGGCCAGCTTCAGCCAGCCGGGCCGGCCTTCAGGGTTTCGACCTGCCCCGCCAGCCGGGCGGCGCAGTCGGGGCACATGCCGTGGCTGAAGGTCGCAGAGCTCTGTTCGTGGAGGTAGTCCTCAAAGGTCCCCCAGCCCTTGTCCTCATCCTTCACCTGCCGGCACCAGGCGCAGATCCGGATCATCCCGTGCAGGTTGCGGGCATTGCCCAGGGCGAGCTGCGCCGCGTCCAGCAGGGTCCGGGCCGTTTCGAGGTAGGCGGGGATCTGGTTGGGGAAGGCCAGCTGCGCCATGCCCAGCAACCCCATGGGACCGTCCGGCCCTTCGAAGCGGAGCAGCATCCCATCCCCGGCGGCCGTGGGCTGCACCCCCGCGGCGCAGGCCCGCAGCTCGGCCTCCAGCTCGGCCAGGGGCGGCCCCAACGGAAGCCACTGCGCCGCGCCCCACTGACCCTTCCAATGGGAGAGCCAGAGCAGGGTGCCGGGCGCAAAGAGGCTCTGGGCCACCTCCAGCAGCACCCGCACGATGGCGTCCTCGTCGATGGTGGCCGACAGGCGCTGGACCAGATCGACCAGGGCCGCCTGCTCGCCGATGCGCCGCCGAGCCTGGCCCAGCTCCGCGGCCTGCCGGGCCATCTGGGCTTCCCTGGCCACCCAGGCCTCCTCCAGCAGCGCGGCCCGGAGGTGGGCGAGGCCCGTCTTCACGCGCTCCGCGGGCAGATCCACGAAGGCGGCGAAAGCCGCCAGGTTTTCAAGGGACAGGGGGTCCTCGCCGACCTCCAGCAACACGATGCATGTGCAAGACTCGGCGAAGAGGGCGCGGGCCTCGCGTTGGTTCAGCCCCCACTCCGCCATCACCTGCCGCCAGCCCAGCAACCAGCCCGGGGTGACCAGGTAGGCGCCTCGGCTGAGCAGGGACTGCACCTGCTCCGGGGGCAGGAAGAAGTGAAAGCAGGTCGAACGGCAGGCCAGCTGGAGTTCGGCGGCCTTCGGCAGTCCCTGGTGGGCCACGAGGCAGCCCCCTCCCACCAGCACCGCCCCGTGGGCCTGGGCACTGAGTCTCCCGGCCTCGTCCACCAGGGCCTGCAGCTCCCTTCGACGCGGCGTGCAGGTGCGCGGCAGGCAGCGCACCTGCAGCCCAGGCACCGGGTTCTGCTCCAGCGCCGCGCAGGCCTCTGCGAAGAGGCTCTGACATAGCAGGAGCTGCAGGGGCGAGGTCTTCACACAGCGATCCAGTCCAGGGGATAGGCGCCCCAGCGCCGGACGGCCTCCGCCACAGCCACCAGCACCTCCTCCGAAACGCACCAGGGGATCTCGCCGTGATGCTCCGCCAGGACGAAGCCGCCGCCGGCGCCGGCCGCCCGGAGGGCCTCCTTTACGGCGGCTTCAGCGTCTGCGGGACTCCAATGGCACATGGCCAGGCCGTTCAGCCCACCCATCAGGGCCACCCGCCCCTGGAGGATTGCCTTGGCATCGGCCAGGGACTCGTCGCAGGAGGGGGCCAGCCCCACGAAGCCCAGCTCGCTCAGCTCCGGAAGGAGGCTGCCCATGGGGGCCGAAGCCGAGGACAGGGCCACCGCACCCTGGATGCCCTCCCGCACCCGGCGGAGGGCGGGCAGGCCCTCCTTCCGGATGAGCTCCCCCGACAGGAGGGTCGGAGACACCAGCGGCTCCGCGATGGCGACGGCGCTCACACCCGCCGCCAACTGGGCGTTGCCCCAGGCGATGCAGAAGGCTTCGTTGATCCGCCAGAGCTTCCGGATCAGCTCGGGAGCGTCCATGAGCCAGTCCAGGTAGCGTTCGAAGCCCAGCTGAACCACCGGCAAGCTCAGGGGTCCCACCAGACCGCCCAGGATCGGGACGTCGTCGCCCAGACGCGCCTTGAGGCCCCGGGCCACGGTCAGGCTGCGAGCGAGGGCGGGCACCTGCGTCGGGTCTGGCACCTGCAGGCGCTCGATGGCCGAGGCGCGGGTCAGGGGCGGCGCCCCGGTGTTGGGCGGCCCATCGGTGCGGAACAGGGTCTCGCCCCCAAAGGCCTCCACCTCCGCCGAGGCATGGAGGAAGCTGGTCACCGCGTCGTGCCCCAGGCTGTGCCGCAGGCGGAGCTGGCCTTCGACCACCGCCTCTGGATCGCTGAGGTAGTCCTGGATCGAGAGCCCCAGGGCGCGGGCCGGGTGCAGCGTCACGGCGAGGAAGAAGGGGACCCGGTCACCCTCCTGGTGGGAGAGCGCCGCGCCCAGGCGCTCGGCAGGCTTCAGCAGGGTGATCATGGCGCACCCACCAGACTCGCCAGGAGGGCGGGGACAGCCGAGGCTTCCGCAACCGTGGCCTCAGCCCCGACTTCACGGCAGAGCGCCGGGTTCAGGCGGAAGGGCGCCCCACCGACGACCACCCGGGTGCTGGCCCCCAGCGCCCGCAGCGTCTGCACGACCTCCGCCACGCGCCGGGCCGACCGGTCCATGAGCGTGGAGATCAGCAGGAAGCCCAGGCCCGCTGAATGTGCCCGCTCCGCCAGGAGCGTGGGATCGCTCGCCACGCCCCAGTCCTCCACCGCCCAGCCACCCATGCGCAGGCTTGCGAGGACCAGCCGCTTCCCGAGGATGTGGTGGTCCTCGAGGACGGCCATGGCCATGAGCGGCTGGGATCGGTGCGCCAGCTGGCCACCGACGAGGTGTTCCTCCACGAGGCGCTCCACCAGCCGACTGGCCATGTAGACCTGCGCCAGGGCCAGGTCTCCGTCCTCCCAGGAGCGGCCGATGCGCTCCAGCGCCGGCGTGACCAGGGTCTCGAAGACCTCCAGCTCGGGGTTCATAGTCAGGGCCTCTGCCACCAGGCCGCGAAGGGCCTCCAGATCCAGGTCCAACAGGGCCGCCTCGGCCTGATTGAGCGTATGGGAGCTGACGTTCATGCGGGACCCTCCACTCAACGGGCGGCCCGATGCCCGCCTTGCTGGCAGGAGGTCGCTTGGAACTGGATCGGCGAATCGCTAATAAAACTGAAACAGTGAGTGGTTTATTTCAGGCATCACCTGGCCCGAGCTCGACGCGCCGCCGAACCCGTGCCGGGCCTCGTCCCGGGCTGGCCCGCGGAGCGGCGAGCACGGCGGGGAGGCCGAGGTGCCGTCCCGGCTGGTCAGGCTCCCAACCTTGTGCTTGGATGGGACATGCGCATGCGGTGGCTCTGGACCCTTCCCCTGGCGGTGGCCGCGACCATCGTCTGGCTGAGCTCCCAGTCGCAGTATCCTGGGGGGCTCCAGCTGCCGCCACCCCTGGACAAGCTGGCCCACCTCGCGGTCTTCGCGGCCCTCGCCTGGGGACTGGACCTGGCCCTCCAGCAGAACCAGCCGGGGCTGCCGCTCTACCGCCGCCACCTGCTGGTCTTCGTGGCCGTGTCTGGCTTCGGCGCCACGGACGAATGGCACCAGTTCTTCGTCCCGGGCCGCGCCTGCGAGCTGGGGGACTGGCTGGCGGACACCCTGGGGGGCGCCCTCGCGCTGCTGGTCCGCACCCTGCCCGCCCTGTTCACGCGGCGCCTGCATTCCCTGTCCTGGCGGCGCGGGAACCCCCGCCGTCCGGACCCTGCCCGGGAGCTCATCCTGGTGGCGGATCCCCACTGGAGCCGCGAGCTCAAGGGCCTCGCCGAGGCGACCGCAGCCCACCCCGAGGCGGACTGGCTCTTCCTGGGCGACGCCTTCGATGTCTGGGTGGGCCTCCCGGGCATGGCCTCTGAAGCGCAGACGACGTTCCTCACCTGGGTGGACGCCCGCCGGGCCGCTGGCCGCTGGGTGGGTTTCTGGCTGGGCAACCGGGAATACTTCCTGGATGGCCTCGCGGACCGCTTCGACCTCATGGGCGAGGGCCTGGGTGGCGCCCTGGACGGGGAAGCCCTGGCCTGGGAGCACGGGGACCTCATCAACAGCGCCGACCACCCCTATCGGCTCTGGAACCTGATCTCGCGGTCGGGACCGCTGTGGCTGGTCTTCCGCCTGCTGCCCGGCGGCACCGCCCGGGCGGTCTCGACCTGGCTGGAGCAGAAGCTGCATACCACCAACGCCGCCTACAAGCTGGCCTTCCCCCGGGAGGCCTTCCGCACCGCCGCCGAGGCCCATCCCGGTCAGACCTTCCTCACAGGCCACTTCCACACCCACGAGCAGGAGGCCAGCGGCATTGCCCTGCCCTGGGCCCACGAGGGCCGCTTCATGGTCTGGCGTGGCGGTCGGGTCGAAGAGCTGACCTAGAGCCCCAGCAGATCCGCGACTTCGCGGCGGAGCTCGGCGATGCCGGTGCCCTTGTTGGCACTGACCCAGGCGATGTCGGCGCTCTGCAGGCCCAGGTCCGCGGCCACGTCCTTGCGCTGCTTGAGGGCCTTGCTGGGCTTCACCTGATCGGCCTTGGTGGCCACGATGCGGTGGGGCAGGGCTTCTCCGCGGAGCCACTCGATCATGTGATGGTCCAGCTTGGTGGGGCCCACCTCCGCGTCCACCAGCACGAAGACCATGCGCAGGCTGGCCCGCCCTGTGAGGTAGCCCTCGACCATGGCCTGCCAGGTGGCCCGCTCAGCGGCGGGACCCGTGGCGAAGCCGTAGCCCGGGAGATCCACGATCCACCGGTCCGGACCTGTCAGGAAGACGTTGATGAGCCGGGTGCGGCCGGGAGTCTTGGAGACCCGCGCGAGCTGCTTCTGGTTGGCCAGGGCGTTCAGCAGGGAGGACTTGCCCACGTTGCTGCGCCCCACGAAGGCCACTTCCGCATGGCAGATCCCGAGCTTCCGGGCATCGGCGGCGGAGGTGACGAAGCGGGCATCGGTGAGGGGCTGGGCCATGGGACCTCGGGGTCTGGCGCGAAGGTCGCGGTGGACTCCAGACTAGCGTCCTTCCCCGGAAGCGGCGGCAGGGGATCCCGACCCCTCCGCAGACCGGCGCGCCCGGGGGCCCCAGACTACCCAAGGACAAGATGAACCGCCGCGCCAGCCGTGTGATGCTGGGTCGCCCGCCGGTGCGAGTCCCCAGGAGGCCGTGATGATCCTCTTCAATCCCAGGCAGCTGCAGGCCGAGCACCCGGATCCGAAGGTGAACGAGATCCTACGCAAGACCGTGGCCTTCTTCGAGGCCAAGGGCAAGGCCCACCTCAAGGAAGACGACCAGAACCGCGTCTGGTACAAGGACTTCCTGGAGTTCGTGCAGCGGGAGCAGATCTTCTCGACCCTGCTTACCCCTGCGGGCTACGGGGGCCCGGACAGCCGGTGGGACTCCTCCCGACTCTGCGTGTTCAACGAGGTCCTGGGGTTCTACGGCCTCTGCTACTGGTACACCTGGCAGGTGAGCATCCTGGGTCTGGGGCCACTCTGGATGAGTGCCAACGAGCCCCTGAAGCGCAGGACCGCCGACCTCCTGGAGCAGGGCGCCATCTTCGCCTTTGGTCTGTCGGAAAAGGAGCATGGTGCCGACATCTACGCCACAGACATGCTGCTGGCCCCCCAGGCGGATGGCACCTACCGGGCGAGGGGCGACAAGTACTACATCGGGAACGCCAATGAAGCGGCCGTGGTGTCCACCTTCGGGCGGATGGAGGCCACGGGAGAGTATGTCTTCTTTGCCGTGGACAGCCAGGCGCCGGCCTTCCAGCTGGTGAAGAACATCACCGCCAGCCAGTCCTACGTGGCGGAGTTCAACCTGCAGGACTATCCCGTCACTGAGGCCGACATCATCTCCCGGGGGGACGAGGCCTGGAACGCCGCCCTGAACACGGTGAACATCGGCAAGTACAACCTGGGCTGGGCCTCCATCGGCATCTGCACCCACGCCTTCTACGAGGCGATCAACCACGCCTCCAGCCGGATCCTCTACGGCAGGCCCGTGACGGATTTCCCGCATGTGAAGCAGATGTTCCTGGATGCCTACGCCCGCCTGGCGGCCATGCGCCTCTTCGCCCTGCGGGCCTCGGACTACCTCCGCGCGGCCTCCCCGGGGGACCGGCGCTACCTGCTCTACAACCCCGTGGTGAAGATGAAGGTCACCACCCAGGGCGAGCAGGTGATCGACCTGCTCTGGGATGTCATCGCCGCCAAGGGCTTCGAGAAGGACATGTACTTCGAGATGGCCGCCCGGGACATCCGCGCTCTCCCGAAGCTGGAGGGCACCGTGCACGTGAACATTGCGCTCATCGTTAAGTTCATGCAGAACTATTTCTTCAACCCGGCGGAGTATCCGGATGTGCCACGCCGTCTGGAGGCCAGCAACGACGATTTCCTGTTTAATCAGGGCCCCACCAAGGGGTTGGGAAAGATCCAGTTCCATGACTACCGGAAGGCCTACGCCAGCCGGGACCTGCCCAACGTGCAGATCTTCCGGGAGCAGATCAAGGTCTTCCGCGACTTCCTCATGAAAGCCACCCCTGACGCCGCCCAGCAGAAGGACATCGACTTCCTGCTGGCGGCAGGGGAGATCTTCACGTTGGTGGTCTACGGCCAGCTGATCCTCGAGAACGCAGACCTGCTGGCCGTCCCCGACGACCTGGTGGACCAGATCTTCGACTTCATGGTCCGGGACATGTCCCGCTTCGCCCTCCAGCTGCACAGCAAGCCCTCCAGCACGGAGGCCCAGATGGCCTTCTGCCTCAGCCTGATCCGGAAGGCGCACACCGACGCGGCTCGCAGCCAGCGGGTGCTGGAATCCCAGGTGTACAGCCAGAAGGGCGCCTACGCCATGAGCGACTAGGCAGACCTCCGCCGAACCCCTCCCCGCGCCCTACACCGTGACCAGGCTGGTGGGCGCGGGCTGGTCGAAGGCGATGCGGCCGTGCTCCAGACCGATGACCCGCTTGCGCATGCGCTGGATCAGGCCGCGATCGTGGGTGGCCACGATGACCGTCGTGCCCTGGCCGTTGATGCGCTCGAAGAGGGCCATGATCTCCTGGGCCAGGTCCGGGTCCAGGTTGCCCGTGGGCTCGTCGGCCAGGAGGACCAGGGGATCGTTGACCAGGGCCCGGGCGATGGCCACACGCTGCTGCTCGCCGCCGGAGAGCTGCAGGGGGAAGCTGCTGAGCTTGTGCTGGAGGCCCACCATCTTCAGGGCGCGGAAGGTGCGCTGCTTCTGCTCCGCCGCACTCACCCCCAGCACCTTCAGCACGAAGGCCACGTTCTCGAAGATGGTGCGCGTCCGGATCAGCTTGAAGTCCTGGAAAACCACGCCCAGCTTGCGGCGCAGGAGGGGTATCTCCTTCTCGGCCATGGAGGCCAGCCGGTGCCCCGCCACCTGGATCTCCCCGCTGCTGGGCACCTGCTCGCGAAAGAGCAGCTTGAGCAGGGTGGACTTGCCCGCCCCGCTCGGCCCCGTCAGGAACACGAACTCGCCCGCGTCGATGCTGAAGCTCACCTCCACCAAGGCGGTGTGGATGCGGTCGTACTGCTTGCCGACATGGGTGAGGGTGATCATGGAAATAGGCTATCAGCTGGGAGCCGACAGCTACCTACAGCCGCTCCACCAGCAGTGCCACACCCTGTCCACCGCCGACGCAGAGGGAGGCCAGGCCGAGGCGCTTGTCCTGGTCCTGGAGCAGGTGCAACAGAGACACGAGGATGCGCGTGCCACTGGCGCCGATGGGGTGGCCGATGGCGATGGCACCACCACGCAGGTTGACCTTCGCGGGGTCGAGGTCGGGCAGCTCGGCCAGGACGCC
The DNA here is from genome assembly GCA_903876615.1 of uncultured Holophagaceae bacterium. The sequence continues at coordinate 7,460 of CAIRAS010000257.1, read as the reverse complement.
CAGGCTCTGGGCCGCGAAGGCCTCGTTCAGCTCGAAGAGGTCGATGTCGGCCAGCTTGATGCCGGTCTTGGCCAGCAGCTTCTGGATGGCAGGCACCGGACCGAGGCCCATGGTGGCGGGATCCACGCCGGCCTGGGCGAACCCCAGGATGCGGGCGATGGGCTTGTAGCGCTTGGCGGCGGCCTCCGAGGCCAGGACCATGGCGGCGGCGCCGTCGTTGATGCCGCTGGCGTTGCCGGCGGTGACCGTGCCGTCCTTGCGGAAGGCGGGACGGAGCTTCGCGAGGCTCTCGGCGGTGGTGTCGCCCTTGATGTACTCATCGCGGTTAAAGGCGACGTCACCCTTCTTGCCCGCCAGGGTGACCGTGAAGATCTCCCGGTCGAAGGCGCCCGCGGCCTGGGCGGCGGCGGCCCTCTGCTGGCTGACAAGGGCGAAGGCATCCTGGGCCTCCCGGGTGATGCCGTGCTTGGCGGCGACGTTCTCGGCAGTGATCCCCATGTGGGTGTCGCCATGCCCGCACCAGAGGCCGTCCTGGATCATGCTGTCGAGGAGCTGGGCATGGCCCATGCGCGCGCCCCAGCGGGCACTGGGCAGCACGTAGGGGGCGTTGGACATGCTCTCGGTGCCGCCCGCCACCACGAGGTCCGCGTCGCCCATGAGGATGGACTGGGCACCCAGGGAGATGGCCTTGAGCCCCGATCCGCAGACCTGGTTGGGGGTGTGGGCCGGGGTGGCGAAGGAGAGCCCGGCCTTCAGCGCCGCGAGCCGGGCCACATTCTGGCCGCTGCCAGCCTGCAGGACGTTGCCCATGACCACGTCGCCCACAGCCTCGGCGGCCACGCCGGCCCGGACCAGGGCCTCGGTGATGGCCAGGGCCCCCAGCTGGACGGCGTTGAGCGGCTTGAGGCTGCCCCCGAAGGCGCCGACGGCCGTGCGGGTGGCAGAGAGGATGTAGGCAGTCATGGGGGCTCCGGGGCTCGGTTCAGGGTATCGTGAGCCGGTCGGACGATCAAAACCGCATACAGCCCCAATGGGTTTCGCCCCTTGAACTAAACCTGGCGAATCCTGGACCGTGAACAGGCTACCCAGGCTTGCCCTGGTTCTTTCTCTCGGGGAGCAGTCATGAAAGCCTCCAGTTGCTGGATTCCCATGCTCCTGGCCGGAAGCGTCCTGCTGGCCCAGGCGCCCCCACCGCCACCTCCGCCCCCGGCCCCCCCGGCACCGCCCGCGCCCACCATCGGCGTGGACATGCCCTCGGGTTCCCGCACGGAGCAGCGCACCGAGCCCCTGGCCCAGGGTTCGAAGCTCTGGGTGAAGAACCGCAATGGCGCCATCCGCGTCACCGGCTGGGACAAGGACGAAGTGGCGCTCACCGCCCAGATCCGCGACAGCGAGAAGCGGCGGGTGAGCCTCGTGGTGCAGCGGAAGGGCCCGGACCTCGACATCGAGGCCGCCTTCCAGCAGCCTTCCTGGAGCTTCGGCGTCTACATCAGCCCGCGCTGCGAGCTGACCCTGCAGGTGCCCCGCAAGCTCATCGGCTACTTCCGCACCACCAACGGCACCGTCTCCGCCGACAACCTTGAGGGCTATGCGCGCTGCGAGGCCACCAACGGCAGCATCCTGGTGAGCCGCATCCGCGGCGAGGTCCAGGTGGACACCACGAACGGACCCATCGAGGCCCGGAACCTGGCCGCCCGCATCAAGGGCAGCACCACCAACGGCCGCATCGTCCTCGAGGATGTGGAGGGCGGCATCCACCTGGAGACCACCAACGGCTCCATCCGCGCGCATCGCCTGGACGGCTGGGGCGAAGGCATCCGCCTGGAGTCCACCAACGGCAGCATCGAGGTGGAGCTGGGCAAAGCCACCGGCGACATCGTGGCCGAGAACAGCAACGGCTCCATGGAGGTCAAGGTCCCGGGCGCCCAGGTCGTCGAGCTCACCAAGCACAGCGCCCGGGTGAAGGTGCCTGGCCGCACCCAGCCCATCCGCCTCGAAACCACCAACGGCAGCATCCGGGTGAAGTAGTAACCTGGGAATCATGCGCCCGCTGGTTCCCATCCTCATCGCCACCCTCACGCTGCAGGCCCAGGTTCCGCGCCTGTCCGAGGTCCAGGAACGGCGGCTCGGCAACGGCACCCGCGTGTTGCTCGTGCAGCGGCGCGAGCTGACGGCCTTCCACGCCACCCTCGTCTTCCGGGGCGGGCGGGCGGAGGAACCCACGGCTCTTGCCGGAGCCACGGACCTGCTGGCCCGGGCGCTCTACGGCGCCACCTGGCCCGAGGATATCGACCCCGGCAAGGCCAAGCTGGAACTGGACACCCTGCTCAAGCAGGAGGAGGGACTCCTGGAGGCGGTGCGCCTGGAGCGCCTGCGCCAGCGCCGGGACGCCGCCACTTCGCAGCTGCCCTCACTGGAGGCCAGCCTGGCCACGCTCCAGAGCCGGCTCCAGACCCAGCTCTCGACCTCTCCCCTCGCGGATCTCTGCACCGCCCGGGGCGGACGCCAGGCGGCCGAGGCCACCGCCGATGCGCTGGTGGCCTCCACCGAGCTGCCCCAGGAAGCCTTCGAGTTCTGGTGCCGCACCGAGGCCCAGCGCCTCCGCACCCTCCAGCTCAGCCGGTTCTCCGGTGCCCGGGCCGCCCTGAGCTCGGAGCTCCAGCGCCGGGGGGTCCAGGGCATGGCGCTGCTCCGGGGGGCGGCCCTGCCGGGGCACCCCTACGGCCGGGACCTCGCGGACCACCTGTCCGCCCTGGAGGCGCTCCGCTGGTCCGACCTCCGAGCCTACGCCCGCCGCACCCTGAGCCCCGACCGCCTGACCCTCATCGTGATCGGCGGCCTGGGACTGGAGCAGGCGCTGCCCGCGCTCGAGCGGCACTTCGGCGCCCTGCCGGCCTCCCCGGACTCGGAAGAAGCGCTCCTGCCCGAGATCCCCGCGGACCTCGGGGACCGGCGGGTGCAGGTCGCCCTGGGGGGGGAAGCCCGGCTGCTGACCGGCTGGCGCCTCCCCGCGCGCAGCCACCCGGATCACCTACCCCTGCGCCTGGCCGCTCAGCTCCTGGGTGGCGGCAGCACCAGCCGGCTCCAGACTCGGCTGGTCCGCCAGAAGAGCCTGGCGCGGGAGGTCACCTTGCAGATGGACCTGCCGGGAAGCCACCTGCCGGGGCTGCTCGCGGTGGACCTGAAGCCTGCCGAGGGACACAGCCTGGCCGAGCTGGAGAACGCCCTGCAGAATGAGATCCTGCGCCTGCAGCAGGAACCCATCCCCCAGGAAGAGTGGGCGAAGGCCCTCACCCTGCTGGAGACGGACTACCTGCGGACGCTGGATGATCCCGCCTCCCTGGCCAAAGCGCTGGGCAGGGCCTGGGCCGAGGGCGGGGACTGGCGGCTCCTGGAACTCGACGTGCAGCGGCTCCGCCGCCTGGCTCCCGAGGGGGTCCAGGCCGCGGCCCGGGCCTGGCTGAAACCCAGCCATCGCACCACCGCCCTGCTGGAGCCCTCGGCCACCGAAGGCCTCGATCCCCTCGAGGTGGAGATGGCCAAGGTGCTGAGCGCCCTGGCCGCCAGCCGCATCCAGGACCTCGCCCAGCGTGAGCACCTGGTCAGGGAAGGGCTCCGGCAGCTGCGCATGCTCAGCCCGGAGGAGCGCCGCCGCACCCTGAACCTCCTCGCCGCCCAGCTCGGCCCGGAGAAGCGGTGAGAGCCCTCCTGCTGACCCTCCTGGCCACCCTGACCCTCGGGGCCCAGCCGAAGGTCCAGCCCTTCGTCCTGCCCAACGGCCTGCGGGTCTTCCATCTGGAGGACCACGAACATCCTCTGGTGCGCGCCCGCCTGCAGCTGGACCTCGCGCCCGCGGACACCCCGGCGGGCCGCGAGGGTCTCTCCGCCCTGGCGCTACGAATGTTCCAGGAGTCTGGTTCGGGCGTGGCCAAGGCCGATGACTTCGACCTGCTCCTGGAGGAGTCCGGCATCCTGCTCACCCGGGAGGCCGCGCCCTCGGGCCTGGCGTGGCAGGTGGTGGCCCGCAGCCGGGACCAGGACCGGGCCCTGGGCCTGCTGGCCGAGAACCTCCTGCGAACGGTCTTCGACCCGGCGGCGCTGAAGCGTCAGGCCGCAGCCTGCTGGCGGGACCAGGAAGGGCTGGGCGCTCCGCCCCAGGTCCGGCTGCGCCGGGCCCTGGCCGTGGCTCCCGGGGCGCGGCCCACCCAGGCCAGCCTGAGCGCCATCACCCTGCAGGACCTGATCGCCTTCCGGAGCCGGGTCTTCCGCCCCGACCGGGCGGTGCTGGTGCTGCATGGCGACCTGGGGCTGGAACAAGCCAAGCGCCTGGTGCTGCTCAACCTCGGTTCCTGGGCGGTGCCCCCCCGGCCTGCAGGCGAAGGGGGGCCGCGGCCCCCAGCCGCCCCGGAAGCGCTGGTCAGGATCCCGGGCCCCGGTCTGGGCCTCACCTTGGAGGCCGTGGCCCCCCCACCGCCGGAACTGGCCCCGGAGATCCTCGCCCTGCTGGACCTGCTGGTCCCGGGTGACCCCCTCCTGCCGCCGGTCCGGGTCACCCTGGAGGACTGCGGGCTGGTGGCCACCCTCGAGCCAGGCACCGACACCCCTGGTCCCCAGGCCCTGGCCGCCCTGCAGGCGCGCCTGGCGGCCCTGAGCCAGCGAGGCTACACCCAGCTCGAGCTGGAGCGTGCCCGAGGCGCTTGGCTGGCGCGCCGCAGCCTGGACTCCCTGCATCCCGAGGCCCTGCTGGCGGCCGCCCTGGCCGAGGCCCGGGGCCGAGGCGCCGCCTCAGGCCCCATGAAAGCCCTGACCCTGGAAGCTCTCAACGCCGGGCTGCGAAGCTGGCTGGCCCCCGCCCGGCTCCGCACCGGGGCGGCCGGTCCCCCGGAGGCCCTGGCCCAGTTGGCACCCCAAGACCCAGCCGTGAAATGAACCCGAGCCGCCGGAGCGGCCCGACCCTCAGAGCTGGACGCCGAAGCGCCCGGCCAGGTCCAGGTAGCGGGCGCGGATGCCCTCGATGATGGTGTCCGGCAGGTGCGGGGCGGGCGGCTGCTTATCCCAGCCAGGGAGGGTCTCCAGGTAGTCCCGCAGGAACTGCTTGTCGAGGCTGGGCGGGTTCCGGCCCGGGGCCCAGCCGTCCGCCAGCCAGTAGCGGCTGCTATCCGGCGTCAGGGCCTCGTCGATGAGGAGCAGCTCCCCGTCCGCATCCAGCCCGAACTCGAACTTGGTGTCCGCGAGGAGAATGCCCCGCCCCGCCGCCAGCTGGGCCCCCCGCTGGTAGAGGGCCAGGCTGAGCTCCCGCACGCGGTCGGCGATGGGGTTCCCGAGGAGGCCGGCCATGCGCTCGAAGGTGATGTTCTCGTCGTGCCCTTCCTCGGCCTTGGTTGCGGGCGTGAAGATGGGCTCGGGCAGGCGGTCCGCGAGCCTCAGACCCGGTGGCAGGGACACCCCGCAGACGGCCCCGCCGGCCTGGTATTCCTTCCAGCCGCTGCCCGCCAGGTAGCCCCGCACCACGCACTCCACGGGCAGGGGGCGGGTCTTCTCCACGACCACAGCGCGGCCAGCCAGCGCCTCGCGGTAGGCTTCGACCTCGGCGGGCCAGTGGGCCTGGTCGCGGAAGTGGTTGGGCACCAGGTCCTCGGTGGCCTGGAACCAGTAGGCAGCCACGGCCGTGAGGATGCGCCCCTTGTCTGGGATGCCGTCGGGCATGATGCAGTCGAAGGCACTGATCCGGTCCGTGGCCACGATCAGCAGCCGGCTGCCCAGGTCGTAGACGTCCCGCACCTTGCCCCGGCGGAAGACGGGAAAGGGCAGGCTGGTGCTCAGCAGGACAGACATGGGAACTCCGGGCTGGTTCATCATCGCAGAGGGCGGATGGGCTATCAGCTGTCGGCTATCGGCTATCGGCTATCGGCCACAGAGCATAGGCCCAGCCGAGCCCCGCTTTCACCGACAGCTGAGAGCTGACAGCCAAGAGCCCCCTCAGACCAGCTCTGGCAGATGCCTGGGGGTGGGAGCGGACCAGTTCAGGCCCGAGGGCAGCAGGGCATAGCGGTTCATGACGCTCACCCAGCGGGCCAGCTCGGCCTCGCGGATGGTTCGGCCTGGTCCCGCCTGCGGCAGGCCCAGGTAGTCGAGGTAGTCCTGAATCTCGGCCCCGGATACGCCAAGGACGCCGGGGAGATCCTCCAGGTCATGCTCCCGATCACCCGGGGGACAGGCCTGCAGCCGGTAGTCGAAGGTCTCGCGCAGCACGGAGGCCGTGGCCGCAGGGTCCAGCTCCTGGGCGGCATCGAGGTGGGGGAAGGGATTCCCGCCCAGCAGGCTCAGGGCCTGGGCAATGCCCATGTGGGCCAGCAGGTGCACGGGGTGGAGCTTCAGGACCTCCTCGAAGGCAGCCCGGGCTTCCTGGGCCCGGCCCATCCTCAGCAGGGCCTCCCCCTGCCACAGCCGGGCCTCGACCCGCTGCGGCTCAATCCGGATCCAGCGCTCCGCCACGGAGGCCATCTCCTCGGCCATGCCCTGGGCCCGGAAGAAGCTGGTGAGGTAGGCCAGGCTCGTCACATCCTTGGGGGCCAGCAGCAGCAGGCGGTCCAGGAGCTCCGCCGACCGCACCGCCTGGCCCTCCTGATCGAGCCGGTGGGCCCAGTCCCGGAGGATCTCCACCTGCCGGGCCACCGAGTGGTTGGGGGTGGACCGGGTGACCTCCGTCGGATGCAGAATCTGCGTGCGCACCCAGAGATAGCGCAAGGCGCTCCGGCCCTCGGGGCCCGCCAGCTCCCCCTCGATGGCATGGATGACGGTCTTGAGGCCATTCTCCCAGAGGGGCGGCATCGGCATCTGGACATGGGTCCGCAGCTCACGAATGAGGGGCTCCAGGGCATTGCCCTGACGCCCCAGGTGCAACCGGAGCCGGATCAGCTCAAGGCCGGGCTCGGGACCTGGCTGGAAGGCCAGGCGGAGGGCGAGCTCACCCGTATCGGGGTCGAATTCATCCAGGAGCAGAAAACGCAGGTGGGCCCTCATGGAATGAGATTAGCAAACTGCAGGGCCTTGCGCTTCCTACACCCAAAGGTGGTTGACCGGACGGCATCCAGGGACGATGATGCAGTATTCGTCCAAGTGGGGGTCACCATGCGCAACAAGCTGCTGTTCCTTTCCATCCTGGCCACCCTGCCTCTCTCCGCCGGTGAGTTCGGACTGCTCCTCGACAAGCAGTTCGGCAAAGCCCAGGCCCTGAGCGGCAAGAGCTACGACGCTATCAGCCCCACTGGCTTCGGTCTCCGGGGAGGCGTTGATGTGCTGGACCTGAAGGTCGCGGCCCTGCAGCTGAACGCCACCTGGCACAACAAGACCACCGGCGACCTCAACGTGGGCAGCGCGAAATACGGCGAGCTCGACAACCAGTACTGGGCCGCGGGCGCCATGGTGAACTGGAAGCTGCTCGTGAACGTCGGCGCGGG
>CAIRAS010000256.1 GCA_903876615.1 uncultured Holophagaceae bacterium | reverse complement strand
GATGGCGCCCTTGAGGCCCTTGCTCTTGGACATGGCATAGACCGTGGCGAAGGCCATGATCAGCGCCAGCGGCGCCATGAAGCGGCCGGTCATCTGGGAGAGCTTCATGATGTCCAGGCCCGTGGTCTTGGCCAGGGTCACGGTGGGAATGGCCAGGGAGCCGAAGGGCACGGGGCCCGTGTTGGCCACGAGGCAGACCAGGGCCGCCATCATCGGGTTGTAGCCCAAGCCGATGAGGATGCTGGCGGGGATGGCCACCGGTGCGCCGAAGCCACAGATGCCCTCCAGGAAGGCGCCGAAGCCGAAGGCGATGAGGAGGGCCTGGGCGCGGCGATCCACAGTGAGGCTGGCCATGGCCCCCTGCATCTTGTCCATCCAGCCCGTGACCTTGAGGACGTTGTAGACCACCAGGGCGCCGAAGGGGATGTACATGATCGGGAAGAGGCCCGTGAGGCCGCCCTGGAGGGCCGCCAGCAGCGTCACCTTGGTCGGGAAGTGGAAGACCAAGATGGCCGTGAGGACCGTCACCAGCCAAGCCACTGGAGCCACCTTGGCGGCCGGTTTCATCAGAATCGGGATGCCGATCAGGAGCACGATCAGCGGAAGTGTTGCAGCGAGGGCACCGAGATGCATTGTCTACCTCCAGGTTAACGAAGGAGACGTTAGCAGGGCGGGGATCCATGCACAGCGGTAAAATGCATCGGAAAACGATGTTTCTTCCAACTGCTTAGACGACCCATACACCATCTATAAACAGATGGGATTTTCCCGGCGCAATTATTCGGCCTATTTGGTCTTGACGGGATCCGCCGGGCGCTTGGGCAGCTGCATGGGCTTCTCTGCCAGGCGCTTGAGCACCTCTTCGATGCCGCCTTCCGACCATGCGATCATGCGGGCCATGGACGTACCCCTTTCCGTCAAGCGCCTGCTCGAGCAGGTGAAGACCCGCATCGAACCCCCCTTCTCGGCGGTCTGCGTGGTGGGGGAGGTCTCGAACTTCAAGGTCTCGGGCAAGCATTGGTACTTCACCCTCAAGGAGGAAGGTGCCGCCATCGGGTGCGCGGTCTGGGCCAGCGCGCAGCGGTTCCTCCCCCAGCGCCCGGCGGACGGCCAGCGGGTGGTGCTCAAGGGCAGCCTGGACCTCTATGTGCCCGGTGGCAGCCTGAAGCTGATCGTCACCCACTGCGAGCCCGCTGGCGTAGGGGATCTCCAGGCCCGGCTGCGCCAGCTGGAAGCAGACCTTCGCGCCCAGGGGTTCTTTGACCGGCCGAAGCGCCCCCTGCCCCGCTTCCCGCGCAAGCTCGGCGTGGTGGCCGCCCTGGGCGGCGCCGCCTTGCGGGATGTGCTGGAGGTGACCACCCGCCGCGCCCCGGGGATCCACCTGCTCATCGCCCCCGCCGCGGCCCAGGGCGAGCGCTGCGTGCCCGAGACGCTGCTGGCCCTGCAGGAGCTGCAGGATCCCCACTGGGGTTGTGAGGCAATCCTGCTGGTGCGGGGCGGCGGCAGCCTGGAGGACCTGTGGGCCTTCAACGATCCGGCCCTGGTGCGGGCCGTGGCGGACTGCCGGCTCCCCGTCATCACCGGCGTGGGCCACGAGATCGATACGACCCTGGTGGACCTGGCGGCGGACCGGCGGGCGGCCACGCCCAGCCAGGCCGCCGAGCTGGCCACCCCGGACCGGCAGGCCCTGGCGGCGGACCTGCGCCGGCGCGGCGAGGCCCTCCTCGCCAAGACGCAGTGGCGCCTGCGGGGGCTGGAGACGACCCTCAACCTGCTGGTGGACCAGGGTCTGCAGCGGGTCGAGCCCCTGGCGCAGCCGACGCTGCGCCTCGCGGGCCTCGGCCAGCGTCTGGCCCTGGCCCACCCCAGCCGCCACCTGGACGAGGCCGCCACCCGGGCGGCCCTCCTGCGGCAGCGGCTGCGCCATGCCGGTGCCCTCGTGGCCCGGGAGGCGGACCTGCCCCGGGTGCGCGAGGCCCAGCGCCGCCTGGCTCCGGCCACCCTCCGGAGCCTCCAGCGCCGGGACCAGCGCCTGGCCGTGCTGGCTCAGCGGCTCCAGGGCCTGGATCCCACGGGCCCGCTGCAGCGGGGCTTCGTGCTGGCCCTGGACCCGGAGGGACGCCCCGTGACCCGGGCTGCTGCCCTGCCCTCCGGCGCCGGCCTCCGGCTGCGCTGGCAGGACGGTGAGCGCAAGGCCCGCCTGGACTGACCAAATCTCAGCCCAGCCCCGGCCCGGGTCGATAGAGGACTAGGCAGGGGTATGTCCAGAATCACTTTTCTACCATTCCGAGCGCTGCGGCTATTGGCGATCTGCGCCATGGTCCTGCTCGGCGTGGTGAGCCTGGAGGCCGCTCCCCGCCGGGTCGTGACGGTCGCAGTCTTTCCCCATGCCCCGGCCCTCTCCATGGGCGAGGACGGGACCGCCCGGGGCTTCTATGCGGACATGCTCCGCGAGGTCGCCGCCCGGGAAGACTGGGAGCTGAGGTTCCTGCCAGGCACTTTCCAGGAGGGCCTCGAGCGCGTCCGCGCCGGTCAGGCGGACCTCCACACCAGCGTGGCCGTCACGCCAGCCCGCGCCCTCTACCTCGACTACGGCAAGGAGTCCTCCTTCACGGTCTGGAGCATCCTCTACTCGCACCCCAAGGCGGCCATCCACACGGTGCTGGATGTGCTGAACCGCCGCATCGGCCTGATGCGCGGGGATGTCAATGGGGAGCACTTCCGCGAGCTCGCGGCGAAGTTCAACCTGGAAGTCACCTACGTGGAGTACGGCAGCTTCGAGGACGTCCTGCGGGCCGTGGAGTCCGGCCAGGTGGATGGGGGCGTGGCCACCAACATCTTCGGCTACTCGCAGGAGGCGCGCTTCCAGGTGGAGCGGACCCCTGTGGTCTTCAGCCCCTTCGAGACCTACTTCGCGACCAGCAAGGGGCACAACCCCGAGCTGCTGAAGGCCCTGGACACCTACCTCGCCGAGGGCAAACGAAGGTCGGACTCGGGCTACCGCCAGGCTCTCAACCGCTGGCTGGCCCCCCAGATGAAGACCGGCCTGCCGAGCTGGCTGGTCCCCACGAGCCTGGGCCTCCTGGCGGCTCTGGCCTTGGCCATCCTGGCGGCCCTGGCCTTCCGGCGCCAGGTGGACGCCGCCACCGGCGAGATCCGCGCCCTCAACGTCGGGCTCGAGCGGGAGCTGGCGGAGCGGCGCCGCATGGAGGCCCAGATCCTCCACGTCGCCAGCGGTGTCTCCGGCTCCTACGGCGAGTCCTTCTTCCTGGACCTGGTCAAGCACCTGGCCCAGGCCATCGGCGCGGACGGCGCCCTCATCGGCGAGACCGTCACCGTGGACGGCGAGAAGCGGGTGCAGACCCTGGCGATCTGCCTGGATGGCCGGCCCATGGAGAACCGGGCCTACCCCCTCCGTGGGTCGCCCTGCGAGCGGGCCCTGGCCGGAGAGATCTGCATCATTCCCCAGGGGGTCCAGGAGCGCTTCCCGGACTTCAGCCTGCTCAAGGACCTGCAGGCCGAGGCCTACATCGGCTCGCCGCTCATGGATTCGCAGAACAAGATCCGGGGCCTCCTGGTCGTCATCCACCGCAGCCTCCTCCCGGCCCCGGCGGAAGCAGCCTCTCTCCTGCGGATCTTCTCCACCCGGGCCGCGACGGAGCTGGAGCGGCGCAGCAACGAGGGTGCCCAGCAGCTGCTGGAGCGGCAGATGCAGCACGCCCAGAAGCTGGAGAGCCTCGGGGTGCTGGCGGGCGGCATCGCGCATGACTTCAACAACCTGCTCACCGCCATGCTGGGCCACATGAATGTCGCCGAAACCAAGCTGGCTCCGGAATCACCGGCCCTGCCCCACCTGGAGCGCCTGGAGCGCATCATCCACCGCGCCGCGGACCTCACCCGCCAGATGCTTGCCTACTCCGGCAAGGGACGCTTCGTGGTGCGCTCCTACGACCTGAATCACGTCGTGCAGGAGGTGACCCACCTGCTGGAAGTCTCCATCCCCAAGAAGATCGCCCTGCGCTTCGATCTGGCCGAGGCGCTCCCGGCCGTGGAGGCCGATGCCGCCCAGATCCAGCAGGTGATCATGAACCTGGTGACCAATGCCGCCGATGCCATCGGCGACCGGGAGGGCACCATCCGGCTCATCACCGGGACCCACCAGCTGGACCGGGCCTACCTGGACCAGGTGTTCCAGGGGCAGGACCTCCTGCCTGGCTCCTACGTCACGCTCGAGGTCAGCGACACCGGCTGCGGCATGACCGGCGAAGTTCAGGAGCGCATCTTCGAGCCCTTCTTCACCACGAAGGTGGCCGGGCGCGGCCTGGGCCTCTCGGCCACCATCGGCATCCTGAAGGGCCACCGCGCGGGCATGCGGATCTACAGCGAGCCGGGCCGCGGCACCACCTTCAAGCTGCTGTTCCCGAGCACCGAGGTGAAGCGCCAGGAGGAGGCCATCCAGACGGCGCTGCCCGCCCTAGCGCACCAGGCGACCATTCTGCTCGTCGATGATGAGGAGATGATCCGGGAGGCCGCCACGGCGGTGCTCGAGTCCCTGGGCCTGACCGTGATCCCGGCCTGCGACGGCCGGGAGGCAGTGGCAGCCGTCCAGCGGCCGGACCTGAAGCTGGATCTGGTCCTGATGGACCTGACCATGCCCCACATGGACGGCAAGGAGGCCTTCCAGATCATCCGCCGCATTCAGCCCACCCTGCCGGTGATCCTCAGCAGCGGCTACAACGAGCAGGAGTCCGTACAGTCCTTCTCGGGCCGGGGACTGGACGCCTTCCTGCAGAAGCCCTACACCCTGCGTGCCCTCGAACGCACCGTGCTTGAGGTGCTGGCCAAGAAGCGGTAACAAAACCCGACGTCCGCCGCGTGGGGTCCTGGGGTTTTGGCACCAGTTCCTGGAGCCGCGCCTAACCAAGCAAAGAAATAGGTGAATCAGGCCAAGAACCCTTCCGGAGGGGCTTGGCCTACCTTGTGGTAAAATAAATAATCCAACTGGTGCCAAATGCCCCATGATCTTCCGCCGGAAGCCCCTCCCCCCCCGGAGCGGCCCATCCTGGACCCGCTGACCCGGGTGGGACGCTTCCAGGTGGAGGCGCTCATCGGCACCGGCGGCATGGGCGAGGTCTATCGCGCCTGGGATCCGTCGCTGGAGCGCAGCGTGGCCTTGAAGGCCCTGCGGCCCGGCGAACTCAGCGAGCCCGGCGCGGCCGAGCGCTTCCGCCGGGAGGCCCTGGCCCTGGCCCAGCTGAACCACCCCAATGTCTGCCAGGTCCACGAGCTCGTGGACGAGCCCGGGGGATCCTATATCGCCATGGAGCTGGTGGAGGGGCAGACCCTCGACCAGGTCGCCGGCTCCCTCTCCAACCACCAGAAGCTGCAGGTGCTCCGCTTCGCCTCCCTGGGGCTGGCGGCGGCCCACAGCAAGGGCATCGTCCACCGCGACCTCAAACCCCGGAACATCATGGTCGCCGAGGACCGGGACAGCCATGACCTCCAGGTGAAGGTGCTGGACTTCGGCCTGGCGCGGCTCCTGAGTCCCCTGGCGCAGCTGGAGCGTCCGCTGCCCACCTTCTCGGGACCCAGCCCGGCCACCCTCCAGCTTCTCGAAGAGGCTGAGCGGCAGCAGGTGCTGGACCAGGAAGTGACGGCGGTGAACCGGACGGAGTCGGGATCCCGGGACAAGCCCAGCCCCCAAGCCTGGGACCGCATCACCCGGGCCGGGACCTTCATGGGCAGCCCGAGCTACGCCTCCCCCGAACAGATCCAGGGCCAGGCCGTCGGCCCCGCCAGCGATGTGTTCGCCCTGGGCATCCTCGCCTGGGAGCTGCTGGCCGACGAGCATCCCTACCCCGGCGAGGGCCGGGCCCGGATGCGCGCCATTCTCGATGGCGCACGCCGCAACCTGAAGGTCCGCGGCCTGCCCTCCGGCACGGCGGATCTGCTCAAGGCCATGCTGGAGACCCATCCCTTCAAGCGCCCCACCGCCGCCAAGGTGGCCGAGACTCTGGGTCACCTCGCGCGTCCCCGCCGGGCCTTGCGGTGGACCGCCCTGGCCGTGGGGGGCGCCCTGCTCCTCGCCGGGGGCGTGAACCTGTTCCTGGGCCGGGGCATCATCCCCGACCTCACCCGCCACCGGCCCGCCCGTCTGGCCGTGCTGCCTTTCACCAACAACACCGGCGACCCGCGCCTGGACTCCACCACTCGGCTCATCCTGCCCGAGATGCTGGAGAGCGCGCTGCGGGACCACCCCAAACTGGCTCCCCTGGATCTCGAGAGTGTCGCCCGGGCACGGAAGGCCATGCGCCTTTCCGTCAACGGCCCCCTTCGCACCGAGGACCGAGCCCGGCTGGCCGGTGCGCTGGGCACCCAGCTTCTGCTGACCGGGACCCTGACCAAGGGCACTGGCAACAGCCTCGTGCTGGCCTACGAGCTGAGCGACGCAAGCGGCAAGATCCGCCATGCCGGCGAGACCCGTGAGGTGGGCGAGCGGACTGCGGTTGCCCTACCCCTGGCCCGGAGTCTCGCGAGTGCCCTGCTGAAGGCGGTGGCGCCCTACTCCTCCTCTCACGCCCGAACCCTCCCGGAGATCCCGGCCGTGGCACTGGACGCCTATGCGAGAGCCACCGACCTCATGGACCGGGGGGAGTTCAAGGACGCCGCCCCGGCCTTCCAGGCTGCCGTGCAGGCTGCGCCGGACTACGCCCCGGCCGTGCTGGGCTACGCCCGCTGCCTCAGCCGTCTGGCCGAGGCTCCGGCGGAGCCCGTCTACCAGTGGGCCCGCTGGTCCGCCCGCGCCCAGGGCAACCGCATCTACGAGATGAAGGCCCTGCACTACCTGGCCATCCGCCTGGGTGATCGGGGCCAGTGGGAGAGCTCGGACCGCACCGCCAAGGAGGCCCTGCAGCTGGCCCATGAACTGGGCGAGACGGCCTTCGAGGCCGGGGTCCACGCGACCCTCGGCACCACCCTCCAGCGGCGCCACAAGGTCCCCGAGGCCGAGGCCGAGTATCGACAGGCCCTGGCCCTGTTCGAGAGCGTCGGCGACAAACACAGCGCCACCCGCGCCATCAACAACCTGGCCGTGGTCGACCGGGAGCGCGGCAACCTGGCCGGTGCTGAGGCCCGCTACCTCGAGGCCCTGAAGATCGTCCAGTCCTACGGTGACAAGTGGGGCGAGTCCTTCCTCCTCAACAACCTCGGTGACCTGGCCCTGGCCCAGGACGGGTCCCTCGACCGGGCGGAGGGCTTCTACCGGAAAGCCGAGTTCCTGCGGAAAGCCAACGGCGACGAGAACGGCCTCACCTACACCCTAATGGGTCTGGCCAGCGTGGCTCAGGCCCGGGGGGAGCTGGCCCGCGCCGAGGACTTGGACCGCCAGTTTCTGGGACAAGCGCGCAAGACCCAGCTGCGCCCCCTGGAGGCCCTTGCCCTCTACAACCTGGCGGAGGTGAATCGCGCAGGGGCCAAGTATGAAGCAGCCCGCGCCTACTACCAGCAGTCCCTGGTGATCCACAAGGAACTGCAAGATGCGGGCATGGAAGCCCACTGTCTCGCGGGTGAGGCCGAGTGCCTGGCCCGGGAAGGCCGGCGCGGCATGGCCCGCGCCCTGCTGGAGCGCATCCCGGCCCTGTCCAGCGAGCAGACCCCCTACCTGCTCCGCGCCCAGGCCTGGCTGGCCCGCAGCGAAGGTCGCACCGCGGAGGCCCAGGCGCTCTTCACCAAGGCCCTAGGCACCGCCCAGATCCAGGCCCCCGAGATCGTGGCGGAGCTGAAGGCCGCTCTGCGCGAGGGTGCGGTGGCGCCAGCTCCTAGGGCATCAGCAAGCCGCCGTTGACACTCAGGACCTGGCCAGTGACGTAGCTGGCCTCGTCGCTGGCGAGGAAGACCACGGCGGCGGCGATGTCTTCGGGGGTGCCCATGCGACCCAGGGGGATCTGCTGGGTGAAGGCGGCCTTCACGTCGCCCGAGAGGCCCGAGGT
>CAIRAS010000255.1 GCA_903876615.1 uncultured Holophagaceae bacterium | reverse complement strand
GCGATGTCCTTGCCCAGGGCGAGATGGAGCAGACCGCCGGCCTCGCGGAAGGCGGGGCTGTCGATGATCTCGCGGAAGGTGATGATCTCCCGCTTGGGGTTGGGCACCTCGATGCCCACCAGGTTCTTGCCCGGGATGCGGTCCATGCGCACGGCTTCAGCCTGGAGGGCCAGGGCCAGATCCTCCTCCATGCCGAGGATGCGCGAGAGGGGGATGCCCGGGTCGGGCTGGAACTCGAACACTGTGACCACGGGCCCGGGCTGCATGCCCGTGACGATGCCCTTGATCTTGAACTCGGCCAGCTTCTGTCCAATCTTCTCCTTGATGATCTCGAGCTGGGCCAGGTCCACCTTGGCGTGCTCGCCGGGGGGATCGAAGAGCCGGCGGGGAGGCAGGGTCTCCCGGTCCGCGAGGGAGGGGCGCGATGGCTCGGGCGGCAGCGGCGGCAGCGGCTTGATCGGGGTGGGCTCCGTGAGGGGCAGGGGCGACTGGATGCTCTCCCGGCCGAAGCGGTCCTTGGCGATCTGGGCACGGACCAGGGGCGGCTTGGGGGTGGGTGGTGGCGGGGCATTGACGAGGAGCTTCGTGCGGAAGGGGGCCGTGGGCTCCGTGCCCCTCAGCACCGGTCCGGTGGCGGGCAGCGGCTGGGCGTCGATCACCGCCGAGGCTGCGTCCAGGTTCAGGGAGTGGATGGGGGGCAGGAACTCTTCGGCCCGCACGGGCGGCTGGGTTCGCTTCGCCTCGGCGGTCTCCATCTCGGCCTTCAGCAGGGCTTCCCGCTGGGCCTCCACGGCCTGCTGGCGCGCCTCCAGGGCCAGGAGCGCTGCGGCGTCACCGGCATCGAGCTCCGGCTGCTCGGGGTTCCGGCCCCGCAGGAAGGGGCGCTTCACCATGCCGAGGAAATGCTGGAAACCGCGCCCCGGCATGGGCTTCACCCAGGGCCAGGCTTTTTCGCCGAGCCACCGGGTGAGCAGGCGGCCCAGGGCGCGCGTGAGGGCGGGGGCCAGCACCAGGGCGCAGAGCACGACCAGGGTGAGCAGCAGCAACGGCAGGCCCACAGGGCCCAGGAAGCGGCGCTGCACCGGCCAGAGGACGCTGCCCAGCCAGCCGCCCCAGCGCAGCGACAGGGTGCCGGCCTCGGGCAGGCCGGTCCAGATTCGGGGCCCGAAGGCGCCCAGGGCCGTCCAGGTGGCCAGGGCCAGCCCCAGCCACGCCAGGCGCTCGGTCCAGCGGCGCTTGGCGCTGGGCCAGGCCTCCCACAGCAGGTAGGGCGGCACCAGCCAGCCGCCAATGCCCAGGAGCGTCTGGAGGAGGCCCGCCAGGTTCGCGCCCACGGTGCCGCAGAGGTTCTGCACCGGGGCTACCGCGGAGCCCTGCGTGAAGAGATGGGGATCCAGCGGGTGGAAGCTGCCCAGGGAGAGCAGCAGCACCAGGGCGATGACACCCAGCCCTGCTCTCAGTACCCAGCGGCCGACTCCCTGCAACACGCCTCCCCGGTGGTCTAGGACCAGTGTAGCCCAGCGGCGCGGGTTCAGCGGCCCTGGGCGCCGTTGCTGCGCAGGAGCGCGAGCCGCTGGCGGGGATCCCAGTCCGGCTTGCCGAGGTCGTGGAGCAGCGCGCTGACGGGGACGAAGCTCCAGCCTTCCTGGCGGGCGCGGTCCATGAAGGCCCCGAGCCCCTCGGTGGGGCGATCGCTGCTGCGGCGGGCCGAGCCGAGGTGCATGAGCACGATGATGCCGTCGCCGTCCCGGTTCAGCCGCTGCTGCAGCCGCTGCACGATGGCCTCCCCCGTGCGGTAGAGGCGGCGCTCGTTGGGTGTGGCCCAGTCCAGGGTGTCGGCACCCTCGCTCCAGCCCACATGCCGATAGCCCAGCTCCTCCGCCCAGCGGCGGATCTCGGCCGTGTGCTCGCCATAGGGTGCGCGCCAGAGAGGATCCATGGGCCTCCCAGCGACGCGCAGCAGGGCGGCGTCGGCCTCGAGCAGCTCATGCTGCACCCGCTCGCGGGTCCACTTCGGATCGCGCTTCATGCCTGGCGCGAAGTGGGGGTGGTTCATGGTGTGGTTGCCGATCTCGTGACCCTCCGCCGCCATGCGCTTGACCAGGGCCGGGAAGCGCTGGATGAAGGCGCCCGTGAGGAAGAGGGTGGTGCGCAGCCCCCGGGCCTTCAGCAGGTCCAGCACTTCGGCGGCGACTTCGGCGCTGGAGCCGCCGTCGAAGCTCAGGACGAGGCGCTTGCGGCCGCCGGGCCCGCGGGTCAGGTTCAGCGCCTCGCCCATGCCCGGCCAGGTGACGGCCGGGGCGGCCTGGCCCGGCGGGAAGACCGGCTGCGGCGGCCGGGTCGGCGCGGTCTCCAGGAGGATGGGCGCGGGGGTGGCGGCGTGGCTCGAGAGGGGCGCGGTCTCTGATGGCCCGGGAATGGTCAGGGACCTCCGGCTGGGCAGGGGCAGGACGGGCGTGCTGCGCAGGGACGCCTCGGCGCGGGCCTGCGCCGGAGGCAGCTCCGGGGCGGGTCGTGCGGCGGGGCCTTCGGTGGTGCTGGGCAGGGTGAAGGGCTTGCGGCCCGGGAGCGGCGCCCCGGGGGTGCTCGGAACCCAGGTCTCGGCGCGGGCCCGGGCGGGGGGCAGCTCGGGGGC